>SKIC01000302.1 GCA_007116685.1 Balneolales bacterium | reverse complement strand
GTCTATGCTTTATAGTCTGTACACAATGTTCGAGTCTACGCCACGGTGCACACGTTACGCCACGGCGCACACGTTACGCCACTGATCACACGTGGAAGACTCGATATTGCTTCGCTGCGTGAGGATCACTGCAGCGGGGATTTTTTATATTGCTTGGGGAGCCGTATTTGGTTTTGATATTATTTGGTTATCAAAAACTTACACTAAATGCCGTGAAGGCTCTTTCGGTTTTGGGGTTTATGGCTATCATAAAACCAACAGGATAACTTGCAGTCTCTGTGATTTGTATAACTCTACCAGCCTGTATACCAATTTGGGTAACCACAAAATCGCCCTCGTAACCAAGATCTACAAAACCACCGGGTTCAGAATACTGTGTTGATAAAAATGGGCGCAGGCCGATACCTGAGGTTATGAAGCTAACACCTGCTTCAAGATATAATGTAGGCTCCATTCCATCCGGACCCCAGAAAGCGTAACCCACCAGGAAATCCGGTGCCACTTCACCTTTTCCTGCGGCTCTTAGGGATGCCTGAAATACATGGGTGGTGGTTTGGTCATCGAAATCAAACAAATCCGCATTGGCATTAAAGTGATTCTCAATTTGTGGAGTTAACAGAAACTCACCCAAATCAAATGTATAATTCATCCAGAATTTTACTTCTTTGTACTCAGTACCATCAGGAGTGGTGGACAGAGGATGAGATCCCCACAAGTAAAAACTGAAACCTTCATAATTCACGCCAATTCTAGGCTGAACTTGTGGTGAGGAGCCTAAATCTAGTCCTCGATAGATAAAACGACTTGTTAGGTCGGCTCCAGCGTCAATTTTTATGCCTTGAGCTTGTGAATTTGATGGTGAGAACAAAAAACTCATAGTTAGTAGTAAAAGGGTGCTTAAAGAGATTCTTTTGAGTAAATGCATGAGTTATACTCCAAATTATATGTAATTGAAATGTGATGGGATTGTAGCCTGGGCGCAATTTTACCAGGGAAGTACTTATCTCGATTTTTTTAATGATTTTTGATTCTGGCTGTAGGGGAGAGGGAACGTAAAGCCAGATGAAATGAGCCGGTTAGGTTTTAGCTATCCGACTCACTTTTCTGTTATAGTATCATATACAAACCGGCAGCGAGCACGGCACCTATTAGAGGAGCTACAATGGGAACCCAGGAATAAGCCCAATCACTACTGCCTTTGCCGGGAATAGGAAGAATAGCATGAGCAATTCTCGGTCCTAAATCACGAGCAGGATTAATTGCGTAGCCCGTTGGTCCGCCCAGAGATAAGCCAATCCCAAGAACTAAAAGTGCAACAGGAAGTGCTGAGAGTGAACCCAAACCAAATCCTACTTCTTCACCATTCATAACAATCGCCTCAAGAAATTCACCATTTGCAGTCACAAATCCGGGTGAAGCCAGATAGAGCACTCCAAAAACCAGAACAAAAGTTGCTATGACCTCTGTCAATACATTGTTGCCGTATTTTCTGATATTTGGAGCCGTACTAAAAACAGCTAGTTTTAAGCCCTCATCATCGGTTGCGGCAAAGTGGTCTTTATAGGCTAGCCAAACAATCGCTCCACCAACAGCTCCCCCTAAAACTTGAGCTAATATATAGGTTGGAACCATAGCCCAATCAAAGAGACCGGCAGTTGCCAGACCAACCGTGACGGCCGGGTTAATATGAGCACCACTGTACTGACCAACGATATAGACTGCGGTAAATACACCAATAGCCCAGCCCCATGTTATTACAATCCAGCCACTTGCATTTCCCTTGGTTTGCTGTAAAACCACGTTTGCAACAACGCCACCACCAAAAATGATTAAAATGGCGGTTCCAATTAACTCTGCTATGAAAAGATTCATAATAAATTTCCTTAATTATGATTAGATCAGCCCTTAGACGATGTAGTCTTTGGCAATTTCATTGTACTCGTAGATTTGTTGGTTAATCCAACTTTCGTCTTTTCCAAGCACCTCAGCCATTAATCGGGCTGTTTCAGGAGCCATGTCTACACTCGCTTTGGCATCAAGTAGCAAAGCGCGCATTCTTCGTGAAAGGGTATCTTCCACGGTCATTGCCATTTCCTGGCTAGTCACCCAAACTACTTCTGCTTTGATATAAGGCAGACGTTCGTGAAGTTTTTCACCTAGTTCTGGTCTTTCCTTAACCAACTTTTGGATGCCAACTTTGTCGGAGCCATAAGGATGTAAATCATCAGATTTATCTATATTTTTAAGCCATCCATGAATTCTGAGATTTTCAGTAATACATTTCTTGTGATTCAAACCTGCTACTGTGGATGCCTGATCTACGGTATCCTGAGCCATTTTTCGGTAGGTTGTCCATTTTCCTCCCGTAATTGTTACCAGGCCTGTCATGGATACAATCAGCGTGTGGTCACGTGATAGGGAAGAAGTGCTTTTATCATCTCCGGCTTTAACCAATGGGCGCAATCCGGCGAAAACACTGCGTACATCTTCGCGCTTGATTTCTTCGGTCAGATATTTTTTAGCATGCTTGAGGATAAACTCGACTTCTTCCTCCAAAGCCTTAGGTTCCAGTTCAATATTTTCAATAGCGGTATCTGTAGTCCCGATAATGACTTTATTGTTCCATGGAACTGCAAAAAGTACGCGCCCATCATCCGTATGAGGAACCATGATGGCTGTATCTCCCGGCAGGAACTTTTTATCAACGACCAAGTGGATACCCTGGCTGGCTGCGATGATATTCTTAGCATCGGGATCATCCATTTTTAAAACAGAATCGGTGAAAACGCCTGTGGCATTTATCACTACTCGGCTTTTTATGACCATTTCTCTTTTATTTAAAACGTCGGTAACACGGACGCCATCTACAAAATCACCACTCTTGGTCAGACCGGTAACTTTCATATAATTCAACATGCAAGCGCCGTGGTCTGCAGCGGTTTGGGCAAGATTAACTGCCAGGCGGGAGTCGTCAAACTGTCCGTCGTAATAAATTACACCGCCACGCAAACCATCGGTTTTAATAGTTGGGATGCGTTCCAGTGTTTTCTTTACTGATAAGTTTTTCGATGGACCTAAACCTAGTTTACCTGCCAGCATATCATACACTTTCATACCAACACCGTAGAATGGGGCTTCCCACCAATCGTAGTTTGGTACAATGAATGACTGATTCCGAACAAGATGCGGTGCATTTTGGATAAGCAATCCACGTTCGCGCAGTGCTTCCAGTACCAGCGATACGTTACCTTGTTGCAAATAACGCACACCACCGTGAACCAACTTTGTGGAACGGCTGGATGTACCTTTTGAAAAATCATGTTGCTCAAGCAGTAGGGTTTTGTATCCACGGCTGGCGGCATCTACGGCAACACCTAGCCCCGTAGCACCACCACCAACGATAATCATATCCCAGTAGCCGTCTTCCCGGGCCACTTGATTCAGCATTTTATTTCTGTCTAAACTCATTTTATTTCTCTTTTAAATTTTTTGATTAATCTGTTGGTTTTAGGCTTTTGACCAGGCATCGGCGCCTTTTAATGCTCTGTTCCAGCCGGAAATCAATTCATTGGCTCGATCTTCAGGCATTTCCGGATCAAATTTTCTATCCAGTTTCCACTGATTGTTGATTTCTTCCTGATTCTCCCAAAACCCAACTGCCAGACCTGCCAGATAAGCAGCACCTAGAGCTGTGGTTTCCAATAATTCAGGTCGTTCTACAGGTACACCTAGAATATCAGATTGAAATTGCATAAGAAGATTATTTGCAGCTGCGCCGCCATCTATTTTTAGTGCTTTAATTTCGATACCGGAATCGGCTTCCATGGCTTTGAGTACATCACGCACTTGGTAGGCAATACCTTCTAAAGCAGCGCGTGCAATGTGACCGGTATTGGCACCTCGAGTCAATCCAACGATAGTACCTCGGGCATTTTGATTCCAATGGGGTGCTCCCAATCCTGCAAAGGCAGGAACCAGATACACTCCATTATTGTCTTCAACTGTTTCCGCTAATTTTTCTACTTCAGGAGCATTTCTGATGATTTTAAGTTCATCACGTAACCATTGAACTACGGCACCTGCAATAAAAATACTTCCTTCCAGGGCATATTCTACATGATCACCAATTTGCCATGCAATGGTAGTTAGTAAATTATTTTTCGATTCGATGGGTTTTTCACCGGTATTCATCACCATAAAACAGCCTGTACCATAGGTGTTTTTAGCCATACCTGATTCTATGCAACGCTGGCCAAAGAGAGCCGCCTGCTGATCACCTGCAATTCCTGCGATAGGTACTTTTGTTGCAAAAATCGTTGTCTTGGTTTCGCAATAAACCTCACTGGAGGACTTCACTTCAGGTAGAAGAGATTTTGGGATATCCAGGATTTCGAGAATTTCCTCATCCCATTGTAAATCATGGATATTGTACAGCATCGTTCGGCTTGCGTTGGTGACATCAGTAATGTGGCAATCACCTCTTGTAAAGTTCCAGATTAGCCAGCAATCCATGGTTCCGAAAGCAAGTTCGCCTTTTTCAGCGCGCTCCCGAACACCTTCTACATTATCAAGAATCCACTTGATTTTAGTAGCAGAGAAATAAGCATCAATGATGAGACCTGTTTTAGATCTGATTTTATCAACCAAGCCTTTTTCTTTTAGGCTATCGCAAAATTCAGAGGTCCGGCGATCTTGCCAAACGATCGCATTATAAACCGGTTTTCCGGTTGCTCTATCCCAGATTAGGGTAGTCTCACGCTGATTGGTAATTCCAATACCGGCGATATCTAAACCATTCAAACCAGCTTGTGTGATGGCCTCAGCAGCCACCCCGGCTTGTGTTGACCAAATTTCTTTGCCATCATGCTCAACCCATCCGGCTTTGGGATAGATTTGACGAAATTCTTTTTGAGCGGTAGAGATGATTTTACCTTCTTTACTAAAGACAATAGCTCTGGAACTAGTAGTTCCCTGATCGAGAGCGAGAATATATTTTTCAGACATTACGGCCTCTATTCTTTATGGATGTTTGGTTGTCTATACAAGTAATATCTGGAACCGCTTCCAAAAAGGCAAGTCTTTTTCTACGATTTTTGTAAGTAATTGATAATTTTGTGTTAACTGGCTTTAGTAGTAGAAATAAGGTAGCTTTTTGGGAAGGGGCGAAGTTTGTTTTAGGACTTTTGGGGGTCAGGTTGCAAACCTGACCCATGTAGCTCAGATTGCAAAATGGTTCCTTGATCGAGTGGTCAGGTCGCAAACCTGACCCATGTAGTAGGCAAGAGTTAAATCAGGCAGAGTTTCTGAACAAACGTACAGCGTTTACGGCAAACTGATAATGCTATTTCCTTTTTCTACGTCTAAGACCAATTCTTCGAGGGATTTGTTTTCGAATAGGAGGCGGATACGAAAGCGGACCTCTTTGTATTCATTGTGGATGGGACAGGGGTTTTCGTCATCGCAGGCTTTAAATCCGATTCCGCATTGGTTGAAGATATCCAGGCCATCTATGTATTCGATGATATCTACCATGTTAATTTCACTGGGAGATTTGGCCAGACTAAAACCGCCTGTGGGTCCCTTCATGGAAACCAGTAATTTATGCTTAACCAAAGTTTGAAGAACTTTACTGAGAAAATGCTTGGGTATGCTTAGTTCGGCTGCAATTTCGTTCAATCCGACATTTGATGAATCTTTGGATTTAGAAGCGATATAAATCATCGCTTGGAGAGCATAATGGCAGGTTCTTGAGAACATAATGTGAGATCGGGTTAATTAGAATACGGTGTATTGAATTTATCTGTCAAATATACGGACAAATAACTCCATTACTCTTAATATCGTTTAAGGGTGTTTTATGAGAATTAAGAAATGTCTGCATTTCGTTACATCCCAAAAATGCTAAGGCTGCGGTTAACGAGGTTTAGTACCGGGGCAAAGTATAATCCCAATAGTAATACTGGAGCCAATAGAAGTATTAAAATCGTTCTGCTACTTACTGAAAAGTGAGCTTCTTTGATTTCCGGCTTAGGTTCGTATAAAAAGAGGTTTCGAACTATGCGTACATAGTAAAAGAGGGAAATAATCGTGGTAATGCCGGCTATAAGTACCAGCCAAATCCATCCCGCCTGAATCGTTGCGCCAAATAGATAGAGTTTTCCAATAAATCCTGCCGTAGGAGGAATTCCGGTAAGAGAGATCAGAAATATGGTGAAAGCTATAGACTCAAACGGTGCACGCTTTCCAATTCCTTTATATCCTTCAATGGAATCTGTTTTGAAAGTATCGGCATAGAGCATGGCAAGGTAGAAAGCACCTAAATTCATAAATACATACAGAAAAGCATACAACATTACGGCTGAAATTCCCTGTTCACCCAGAATTACAATACCCATCATCATATAACCGGCGTGAGCAATGCTGGAATAAGCCAGCATTCTTTTGATATTATCCTGCCACAAGGCAGTAAGGTTACCGAGAATCATGGCGAGAGCAGCCATTATGGCTAAGATATTATTCCAGCTTGCAACGGCAGCCATATCCGGCTGAAGCATTGCCGCATCAGGAAAAGCCACCACAAAGAATCGAATCAGCATGGCGATAGCGGCTATTTTGGAGGCCACAGCCAAAACTGCGGCAACGGTAATTGGTGCGCCCTCGTACACATCCGGAGCCCAGAAATGAAAGGGGACAAGTGCGATTTTAAATCCGAATCCCGTGAGCAGCATTAATACGGCTAAAAGCGTGACCATAGAAAAACCACTTTCAGTCATCATCGCTTCTCTAATTCCATATAAATCCAGCGTTCCGGTAATGCCATAGAGTAGAGATATGCCGTAAATCATTATCGCAGAAGAAACCGCTCCGAATAAGATGTACTTAATGGAAGATTCCGTTGACTTGCCGGAATATTTCGTGAATCCAACCAAGACATACGAACTGATACTTGTTAACTCGAAAGCCAAATACATCATCAACAAATTACTGGCACTCACCATAAAGAACATTCCTGCAAACATTCCGGCAATCAGCATATAGTATTCGCCGATTCTATTGATATAGGCATTCAATTCGGCACTTTTTATGGAAAACAGGATGATGAATAAACCCGTAATGATGAGGGTTATCCGAAAGAAATCAGAAAAGGGATCCACAATCAGCATTCCCGAAAAGACTGATTCAGAAACACCCAATCGTTGAATGATTACAATACCTGAGGCGACTAGTGCTCCAAATAATATCCAACCGGTAGTATGATTTTTCTTTTTGAGTAGAATATCCGCAATGATGATTACGCATAATGCTACAGCGAGAATAATCTCCGGAATGAT
>SKIC01000324.1 GCA_007116685.1 Balneolales bacterium | reverse complement strand
GCTGAATCTACAGTGTAGATAGGAATATTATCGCGCACGATGGTGAAATTGAGCATATCATCAATATTCGGGCGCTTGATTCCTACTCTTACTTCGGTACCTTTCGGGCCACGTAGCGATCGCATTACATCTTGTTCAGAAAAACCAACGGCAGAATCACCATCAATAGTTACGATTCTGTCACCGGATTGAATTCCTAATTGATCGCTTGGTCCACCTGATATGGCAGAAATTACAGTAATGGTATCTGAAATAATTTGAAATTGAACCCCGATGCCCTGGAATTGACCGGCAAAAGAATCTCTGATTTCGTCACTGCTTTCTGGCGGAATGTACACCGAGTGTGGATCTAAATCCCAAAACATACCTCGGATAGCGTCGGCAGTTCTGGCAGCCATATCCTCATCAGGACTATTGTTTGCCAGAAATGTGTAAGCACGCTCAAAGCGGGCAAATGCTTCGCGTGGGGTAGAAATGGTAACATCGCTAAAAGTTGTATCCAGAGGTGTACCGCTAACTGTCATCGTTGTATCACTTAGGCGAGATACAAATCCCCTGATACTGTTTTTGTGCAATTCGCTCAAATCTACTGGCTCATGATAATTATCGATAATCATGCGCTGTACATCCATGTACTTTTTCAGATTCGTTTGATATTCGTTTGCACCCTTGAAAATAGTTTCCGCCCCGGTAAGCCACAGCAAGAAGAGTACAAATACAAGAGCTATGTTGGGCGCTAAAAATTTTTTAATTGTCATTTCAAATGTGTTGTGTACGACTTTTATTTGATGTTACAACGGTAAAAAAAGGAATAAAATTTCCCTTAATCCTGAAATAGGATAAGATGAGCATATCAAAAAATACTAAGCACTGGATATTGAATAAGAACGCATGTTGGTTTAAATGGCTCAAACTCAATTTTCAGAACTTATTTACTTGATTGCTCATCCAAATAATCCTTCAGGTAAAGAAATCAAAAAAACGGAAAAATGCACTTTAAAAAGTGAATGCTTTAGCTTAGGTCTATAGAATATATTGGCTCAAATCTCTGTTTTTGATTAAAGAGTCCAACTGCTTTTTAACATAGGCCTCATCTATAGTAATGTCGCCCTGGCTCATGTCATCAGGAATGGTATAGAGTAACTCTTCCAGAACTGTTGATAAAATGGTATGCAATCTTCTTGCTCCGATATTTTCTACGGAACTGTTGATTTCAGCGGCTACACGAGCAATTTCTTTTATCGCAGAATCATCAAAGGAGAGAGTAACACCTTCAGAACCAAGCATGGCAATGTACTGCTTGCTCAGCGCATTTTTGGGTTTGGTTAAGATTTCATAGAAATCATTTTCTGTCAGCGAATCCATTTCCACCCGAATCGGGAAGCGTCCCTGTAATTCAGGAATCAAATCAGATGGTTTTGCAACATGAAATGCACCTGAGGCAACGAAAAGAATATGGTCTGTCTTTATCATCCCGTATTTCGTTGTAACATTACAGCCTTCAACAATAGGGAGTAGGTCGCGCTGCACACCCTGACGACTTACATCCGGTCCGCTGCCACCACTGCCTTTGGTTCCACCGGCAATTTTATCAATCTCGTCAATAAAAACGATACCGGAAGTCTGAACTCTGCTAATTGCCTCAGAAATGGCAGCATCCTGGTCGATTAACTTTTCGGCTTCTTCCGCAAGCAGAAGATTGCGAGCATCTTTGATGGTAACCTGCCGTTTTTTTGTCTTTTTAGGAGATAGATTACCGAGCATATCCTGGAGATTCATGCCAAGTTCTTCCATACCTGCAGGACCAAAAATCTGCATGGTAGGAGTTTTTCCTGATCTTACATCAATCTCTATTTTTCGGTCTTCGAGATCTCCGTTGCGTAATTTTTCTCTGGTACGCTCATTTAACTCAGAATCTGATGCACGATTTGGATCAAAGGAATCTGTGGTAGTATTTCCTAATCCGGTTTTTGAAACGGATGTACCGGGTTTTTTAACAGGAGGGATGAGAATATCTAATATTCGCTCTTCAACCATTTCGCCTGCTTTTTCTTGTACACGCTCCTGCATTTCTGATTTTACCATGGTAACGGCAATATCTGTTAAGTCGCGAATCATTGATTCAACATCGCGTCCAACATAACCTACCTCAGTATATTTCGAAGCTTCCACTTTGATGAATGGCGCTTTTGCAAGTTTTGCCAATCTGCGGGCAATTTCGGTTTTACCAACACCGGTAGGTCCGATCAGTATGATATTATTCGGGAGGATATCATCACGGATTTCCTCGTCTGAATTTAATCTTCTCCATCGGTTACGCAGGGCAATGGCCACTGATTTCTTAGCGGCTTTTTGACCAATGATGTAGGTATCTAATGCTTTTACAATTTGATGGGGGGTGAGATTCATCTCATGATGCTTAATGCTATTTGTACTCACGATTATTCTAACTCTAAAATGGTAATATTATGATTTGTGTAGATGCAGATGTCTGCGGCCATAGTTAGTGCTTCTTGCACTATTTCATTGGCGCTCATATGGTTTGCATGCTTTTTCAGCGATCTTGCTGAAGCAAGGGCATAAGAGCTGCCACTACCGATGGAGAGTATATTGTCGTCTGTTTCGATAACATCTCCCTGACCGGAAACAAGCAAACCCTTCTCTTTGTTCATCACGATAAGCAGGGCTTCAAGTTTTCGAAGATAACGATCACCGCGCCATTCTTTGGCTAATTCAACGGCAGCACGCTGAATACTTCCGTTGTATTGATTCAGTTTTTCTTCAAACTTTTCGAAAAGAGTGAAGGCATCTGCTGTTGACCCGGCAAAACCGGCAAGAACTTGTCCGCCGTAAAGTTTTCGCACTTTTTGAACGGTAGATTTGATAACCGTTTTGTCCAAAGTTGCTTGACCGTCGCCGCCCAGGGCTACTTTACCGTCTTTAATAACTCCAAGTACGGTGGTTGATTTAATCTGAATACTCATAGGTTTATACTTTCCTTTATGATTCGGATTCGTCCGATTCTACTTTCTTTTTGGGAGGTCTGCCACGGCGAGCCGGCTTTGGTTTTTCTTCCGGTTCGGTAACTTTATCAGCAGGCTTAACTTCCGCTTTAGAATCCGCTTTGTTCTCGGAATCTTCTGATTTTGTTACCTCTTCGTTTTTCTCATCTGAAGGACTTTTAGACACATTAGCGGTTGTTTTTGTATCGCTTTCAGCGTCAGCGTCTTTAGCTTTATCTGTGGCAGGGGAGGGTTCATTCTCAGCTTTTTCGTCTTCTTTCTGAGCCTCCATTTTCTTTTTGTACGCACGTGCTACATCAATAGCTAATGGCGGTTGTTCTTCTTTGTCTTTTTTCTCCTCAGCAACGGTAGCTTTAGCGGGAGCTTTTTCAGCCTCATTATCTTTTTTGTAATACTTGTCGCTTACTTTGCCTTTTCTGCCTCTGTCTTGTTTGACATCCTCTTTGGGAGCACTTGGAGCGGCAGCTTTAGCAGGCTTTTCAGGCTCTGATTTTTTAGGCTTTTGATTGCTTCTGTTATCAGGCTGGTTTCGATTGTTATTGTTCTGATAATTGTCTTTTCTGGCCTGACCGTTTTGCTTCTTTTCGCGTTTGTACATCTCCAATTTGGTGACGTCTTTCTTTTGCTCAGAAGGCAAATCAGCGATAGTACGCTCGTTTTCTTTGATGGCTTCTTCGATAGGCTCATCGTGCATTACAGTTTCGGTAATATCGATATCAGAGCCAGGTAGCGTGAATTTGAAATCATTCATTGAGATGGATTCATCCGCAGTAATGTTGATGCGCATCCAAAAGCGGAGCATCCATTTCATACGTGTACTTATCAATCCGGATTGCAGGAGAGAAGCCAAATAAGGATTTACATACATATCAACAGAACGATACTTGTAGGCATATCTGAACTTTGTGAGCCATGCGTCAAGATCTGCAAGGATAGTGTCTTTACTTACTAATTGACCACTTCCTCCACACATCGGACATGCTTTAGAAACAGATTTTACCACGCTAGGACGTATTCTCTGACGAGTAATCTGAACTAGTCCGAAATCACTCATTGGCAATACGTTGGTCTTTGCCCGGTCTTTTCTAAACTCTTTTTTCAGTTCGTCATATACTTTCTTGCGATTTACATCATCCCGCAAATCAATAAAATCTACTACGATAATACCACCAATATCACGCAATCGTAGCTGTTTGGCTATTTCACGTGCAGCTTCCAGGTTTGTTTTAAGCGAATTATCTTCCTGTGCTCTTTTTGCCGCATAGCGACCCGAATTTACGTCCACAACATACATCGCTTCGGTTTGTTCGAAAATCAGATATCCACCACTCGGCATTTTCACCCGAGGTGAGAAAATTGATTCCACATCCTGGGAAATCTTCATGTAATCAAAAATATGCTCAGAGCCTTTGTATAGCTGAATCTGAGGAATCATATCTGGAGCTACACGGGAAACATAGGTTTTAATAGATTTGAATAACTTCGGATCGTCAATCAGAACTCGATCATAATCCTTGGCGAATAAATCTCTGATAAGACTTTCGGTCATATCCATATCTCTGTGCAGCAATCCCGGTGGTTTTGCTGTTTTCATTTTTTCGAGGATACCAGCCCACTTATCCAAGACGTCTTTCAAATCTTCCTGAAGCGCTTCTGCTTTTTGCCCCTGAGCAACTGTACGAACGATAACGCCAAAACCTTCCGGCAAGATTGAACTTACGATAGACCTTAACCTACGACGCTCTTTAAAACTGCGAATGCGCTTGGATACCGCTACGTAATCGCCCATTGGCATGAGAACAAGGAAACGTCCGGCTATTGAAATGTTTGTAGAAACTCGTGGTCCCTTAGAGCCAATAGGTTCTTTAACGATTTGAACCATCAGTTTTTGTTTTGGCTGGAGAAGGGCACCCATACGATTTTGTTCATCCGTAGATGAAAGCTCGCCTGTTTTCTCTGATTTTGTGTCCTCAGGTCCGGCAGCTAATGGATATTGGTCAAACCATTTAGGAATGGCGTCTTTGCCATTGAGCATGGCAATGTAGTTGTGAAGATTTTCGCCTGTGTCGGAAAAGTGAAGAAAGGCATCTTTAGGCGTACCCATAGAGATAAAAGCTGCGCGTATACCACGCATAACTTTGTGTACTTCAGCAAGATAGATATCGCCAACAGTGCGTTGATTTTCAGGGGATTCTATAAATAACTGGGCTATATCTCCATTTTCAATGAGCGCTGTCCGGACTTGTTTTCCGGAAGAATGAACGATGATTTGGTTTTTCATTTATGTGACTTGTTACAAGGTAACAGCAGTTTTTATCACGCCCACCTGCATGAAAACCAAATTGCGCATGCTGAAAATGTGGATATGTAAAGAAAGTTGAGATGGACATTAATACTGCCGTTACGAAAAATTATAAGTTTATTAATTTTGAGCCTTGCGAGTGCTTTCGAAAACAATCACTCAGAGAGAGTGTATCCGCTATGCTCTCTGAAAACCGGTGCTAAAAGCATCGCTGGGCTGAATAACTAAAACGCAAATTTGGCACGGTTGCTTGCTTTATTCCTAAAAATCTTTGGCAACCGTAATGAATCAATTAATTAAATAATTGAAACATCTGAACAATATACAAAATACTGGATGGAAAGCGAAAGGGAACTTGGCTGTTTTGAGGCTTAACTATCAGTAATTTTCTTCACTAAGAGCACGAGTAATACGAGCGCCAACAGCGTTTAATTTTTGCTCCATTTGTTCGTAGCCACGGTCTAAATGGTAAATTCTCAAAACTTCGCTTTGACCTTCAGCGGCCATCGCTGCCATTACTAAACTCACGCTGGCTCTGAGGTCTGTACTCATTACCGATGCTCCGGTTAAGGGAGTTGCCCCTCTGATAATTGCTCTGTTTTGCTTGAACTCGATGTTCGCACCAAGTCGTGTTAACTCGGGTATGTAACTAAAGCGGTCATTGTAGATGGTATCGGTTACGGTGGATTTTCCATCAGCTTGGGTCATCATAGTTGCCCATTGTGCCTGAAGGTCGGTAGGGAAGCCCGGGTAGATTTCTGTTGTAATGGAGTAAGCCGGAATGCTTTCCGGGGCTTGTATACTAATGGTGTCATCGGTAATTTCCATCTCTCCGGTAACGCTCGAAAAAATCTTGTAAAACATGCCCAACTCTTTTGTGTTGCAATTGGTTAGTTTTATTTTTGATTCAGGATGCATATTGGCGGCTATCATCCAGGTACCCGTTTCGATTCTATCCGGACTATTTCTGAATGTACTTCCTCGTAATTCTTTTACGCCATTTATGGTAAGCTCTGAGGTACCCACACCTTTGATTTCAGCGCCCATCTCAATCAGAAAATTACAGAGCGAAACCACATCCGGTTCCATCGCTGCATTTTTTATAACAGATGTTCCTTTAGCCAATACAGCACCAAGTAAAATATTCACCGTGGCACCAACGCTGCTTGGATTTAAGGTGATATTTCCACCAATTAATCTGCCGTTTGGAGTGTTGGCGTAAACGTATCCATTTTCTATACGAATTTTTGCACCAAGTGCTTTCAAGCCTTCGATGTGTAAATCAACCGGGCGTGGACCCCAGGCGCAACCACCGGGTAGTGAGACCTTCGCTTCTCCGTATTTACCAAGTAAAGCACCCAACATATAAAACGAAGCCCTCATCTTGCGAACCAAATCATAAGGTGCTTCTAAGAAATGGACATTGGTGGGGTCTATGGTAAGGGTGTTAGTATTTTCATGGAAATCGACGCGGGCCCCGGTTACTCTCAATACATTATTAAACGTAAAAATGTCTTTAAGACGAGGGATATTACTAAGTGTCACGGCGTTTTCTGAAAGCAAGGCGGCTGCCATCAGGGGTAGGGCAGCATTTTTTGATCCACTTATAGGTATTGTTCCTTGTAAGGGTGTTTTCCCTTCAATAATAAATTTATCCAATGGGTTCGATATGTATTAGTGGTGAATTTTTTTCTACTGATGTGCCGGCTTCAACCAAAATTTCAGAAACTTTACCATCTACAGATGCTTTTAACTCGTTTTCCATTTTCATGGCTTCCAGAATAACCAATGGCTGACCTGTTTTTACTTCATCTTCAACATTAACGAGTATTTCCAGAATTTTTCCTGGCATAGGGGCTTCAAGTGTACCTTGGCTGCCACTAGCGTCCGTTTCAAAACCTAATTCTGCCAGAAGTATTTGCTGCTCGTCTTTTACAGGTAAATCGTAGAATACGCCATCCAATGCAAAACTTGCTACCGTTTTGCTGACCTTCACATTAGTGAGCGTGTGCGTTTTGTTGCCAATACGCAACATGTACGAGTTATTACCAAGCGCTTGTAAATCGTAATTGTAGAT
>SKIC01000144.1 GCA_007116685.1 Balneolales bacterium | reverse complement strand
TTCACTCGTGAATTTTGCGCAGTTATCGGATTTATCAAAACACCCGAAAATCCCATTTCCTGAGCCGTGTATGCTCTGTCTAAAGGTAGGTTTACTCCGTATCCCGCTGCGGTTCCCAAGGGGGAATAATCCACCAACTTTAGTCCGGCATCGATTTGAATCAAATCAAAACTCAATGATTCTGCGAAAGATGAACTCCATAATCCAACCGAAGAAAGCATCGCAAGCTGAGTATGAGTGAATCCCGGCATGGGAATTTCAGCGTACTCTTCAGCAAAGGTCAGAAATTGGAAAGCCAAGTCTTGTACGCTTTTTTTGAGCAATATTAGTTGGTCTTTCTGATACAATCGCAATGCTGCTAAAACCTGATCGTTTCTGGATCTGCCGGTGTGGATTTTTTTGCCAGTCTCCCCAATTTTTTCTGTCAGATAAGCCTCAATCGCTGTATGGCAATCTTCCTGTTCTTTTTGGACTGTAAACTTTCCTTCCAACCATAAACTCTGAATTTCCTGTAATGCCGATTCGAGTTTCTCGCATTCCTCAGTAGTCAGCAAGCCAACTTTATGGAGCCCCTTGGCATGAGCAATCGATGCCTTAACATCGTAAGGCACCAATTGCTGATCCAATAAATAATCGTCTCCGACGGTGAAAGAATGAATTTTTTGCTGAACAGCGTCCTGTTCTTTTTCGTTACTCCAAAGTTTCATTAATGAAACTCCTTATGCGCTTGTAGGTTGATATTGTGCCGCCCGCACCTGATGTGCTGTTTTTTGGCTGAGATTCCATAACTCAATAAATCCTGCCGATGCATTTTGGTTAAAATCAGCTGATTTATTAAATGTAGCAAGGTTCTCATCAAAAAGAGAATAGAGCGAATCAAGAGCAACAACTTCTGTATTTCCCTTATAAAGTCGTAAGGTGATTTTGCCACTCACTTTTTCATTTTGCTTGTCGATGTAGGCTCGAATATTATCCATCACCGGTTCAAAATATTTAGCGCCATAGCACAAATATGCCCATTTGGTATCAAGAAACGATTTTAATTCGTTTTCCTCACGGGTTGAAACCAATTGCTCCAATCCTTTATGCGCCTGAATCAGCAAGTGAGCAGCAGGGTTTTCGTACACACCTCGTACTTTCAATCCAACAATTCTATCTTCGATAAGATGGAAATAACCCACACCATGCTTGCCACCAATTTTATTGAGTTCCTGAATGATTTCATCAGCAGGCATGGCTTTATAATTGAGTGTTACCGGAATCCCTTTGTCAAATTCCAGAACTACCAATTCTTCCTCATCAGGAGCATTTTTGGGAGTATTACACCATTTTAGAATATTTTCTAAGGGTGGAATTAAACGGGGATCTTCAATTTCGCCACCTTCGCCGGTATTTGCCCACATATTTTCATCGTAGGAATAAGGCGCTTTTGGGGTTTGCTCTACCGGAATTCCGTTTTTTATGGCATAAGCAATTTCTTCATCCCGACCCATAGCCCATTCCCGAACCGGTGCTATGATTTTCAAATTAGGATTCAATGTGGTGATGTAGCCTTCGAGTCGCACTTGGTCATTTCCCTTACCTGTGCAACCATGAGCAATGACTTCACAACCGTATTGCTCGGCAATCTTTACTGCAATTTGCGAAATCATAACTCTACCCAGCGGACAACCCAAAGCATAACCACCTTGATAATCCGCATTGGCTTTTACGGCTTCCATACAAAGTTCGGCAAATTCACTTTTTGCGTCATAAATAATGCAATCCTTGGCTCCGAGCATAAGTGCTTTTTGGCGAATGGCTTCCATATTATCAGCCCGCTGACCCAAATCAACGGAGAGCGCAATTACATCGCATTCGTATTCGTCTTGAATCCACTTAAGCATAACGGAGGTATCTAATCCGCCGGAATACAAAAGCAAACAAGTGTCAAAGGTTCCTTTATGAGCTTCGTGTGAGGCTACTTTTTGATAGGTTGATTGATTATTCATGATAAGCTTACTAAGGGTGATTTTGTTTCAAGTTGAAATTCTTCGTTGCAGAGCACAGCAAAAACGCCTTTTGCCGTAACCATGCGATTTTTGGCTTGCTGGTAAACCAGCGAATTTGGATGATCCATGATAGCATCGGTGACTTCTATGCCTCTGTGTGCCGGCAAGCAATGCATGAACCGGGCATGTTCGGGGGCTTTTTCGAACAGCGCTTCGTTAATTTGAAATCCTTCGAAGTGGGCAATTTTCTGTTGATACTGATCTTCTTCGCCCATGGAAATAAAAGCATCAGTGTAGATTACATCGCTGTTGCTTACTACTAGATCAGGTTCGGGAGTATGAGTAAATGTTCCTCCATATTTATGAGCCAAAGCCGAAAAGTGAGCGAGTTGGGATTGATTCCAGTAATACGCTTTTGGTCCGGAGAATTGCATCTTATGGCCAAAAATCAATCCAATTTCAATCAGAGAATACGCAACGTTGTTGGCATCACCGATAAACGTGATGGTTACCTGCTTATCTGATCTGAAAGATTCGTGGATAGTATACAAATCAGCAAGCGCCTGCATGGGATGGTGCAGATTACACAAACCATTGATTACAGGAATATCCGAGTATGAGGCCAGTTTTTGCAGAGTCTGATGATTGTACACTCTGGTAAAAATTCCATCGCACCACTGGGCTACATTTTTCACAGTGTCTTTGAGTGCTTCCCTTTCTTCGGGAATACCTTTGGCATCTTGTGGAGCATGCAAAACTTTTCCACCCAGAAATTCTTCAGGAGTAATGTGAATCACTGAGCCGCCTAGCTGATTTATTGCTACCTCCGTAGCCAGTTTAGTCCGCAGTGATGGTTTTTCAAAACAAAAGAGGATGGTTGATCCATCCAGAGGTTTGACATCCCGTCGGTTTTGAAGGTATGAGCTTAAATCCAGCAAATGCTGTAAAAACTCAAGGTCATAATGGGAAATGGTTAGTAAGTGAGGCATAAGTGTTGGTTGGCTTGGATTTTGAACAAAAAAAAAGCCCCGGCTGACTGTGAGTTAACCGGGGCTGAAATACTATGTGGGTATAAAAGATGTATTTCGCCCTATGGGCGACGGCGGCGCAATACTAAAGTGGAGGTGATATGTAGATTAGTAAAGGTCATATACATTTTTTGTTCTGAGAGCAGTTTATTTTTTCTGAGTCCAAATGGCAACAGTCAGACTAAAATTTTTTTATAAATCTAGATCGGCCAAAATAGAATTGGTTACATAGGTTCAAAAAAAGGGCTTTTCTGTCTGGCTTAAAATTTCAGTAAGCAATAGAAACCGTTTTGATATTCACAAATTCTTGTATGCCTTCTCTTCCCAATTCTCTTCCTACTCCGGATTGTTTTATACCGCCAAATGGAATTTCAGGATCAGATTTCACGAAATCGTTGATGAACACGTTCCCGGCTTCCAGTTTACTTGCCAGGTTTTTCGCCTTTTCTAAATCTCTGGTGAAAATCCCCGAGCCTAAACCGTAAACGGTTTTGTTGGCAAGCTGAACGGCTTCATTTTCATCCTGAACTCTGATAATAGCCGCTACCGGACCGAATAGTTCTTCATCAAAAGCAGGCATCCCCGGTTTTACATCTGTGAGTATGCTGGCGGGATAGAAAAATCCGGGTCCCTTAGGCAATTCACAGCCTAGAAGCGGAGTCGCCCCTTTATCAATGCTTTTTGTTACTTGTTCATGTAAGGTATCTCTCAAATCTTTTCGGGCAAGTGGTCCAAGATTGGTTTCGTTTTCCTCAGGATTCCCCATTTCATAGGATTTCATTTTTGCAGTGAATTTCTCGAGGAAAGCATCGTAGATGTCATCCAAAACCAAAAATCTCTTCGCAGCAATACAGCTTTGCCCATTATTGAGCATGCGAGATGTAACACATTTTTCCACGGCAAGCTCGCAATCCGCATCAGAAAGTATCAAGTAAGGATCGCTGCCGCCAAGTTCCAAGACGATAGGCTTGAGATTTCTTCCGGCTACTTCTCCAACGGCCTTTCCGGCTCGGGTGCTTCCGGTTAGTGTCATTGCTGCGATTCGGGAATCAGCAATGAGTTTGCTTATCGTTTCATTGTCAGAGTAAATGGCATCAAATCGGGATCTTGGAACTCCGGCTTCATACATCACTTCACAGATGGCTTCTGAACATTGCGGCACATTTGGAGCATGCTTAAGCAATACAGAATTCCCGGCCATCAATGCAGGTACGGCACATCGAAAAACTTGCCAGAAAGGAAAGTTCCAGGGCATTATAGAAAGAACTACTCCAAGTGGTTCATAGCGCACTTCCGTATATCTGTCTGAACTTTGCTGGCGGGTTTCCGTTTCTAGAAAAGAAGGTGCATTTTCCGCATAAAATCGGCATAGAGAAGCGCACTTCTTCAATTCAGACCGACTTTGGGAAACAGGTTTACCCATTTCCTGAGTCATAATTAGCGATAATTCATCACTCTTTTGATCTAAAATATCCGCTAGTTTTCGAATCCATACTTGTCGTTTCGTAAGTTCTTCGTCTGAGTTCTTTCGAAATCCCTGAAATAAGGTATCCAGTTTTCCGAAGGCAACATCTACATTGTCGGTATTCCGTGAAAAAAAAGTTTTTTCTGTGTAAGGATTATGCGATGTATAATTCATTAGATTTGTTATAATGCTTCAAAATAAATTTATTCTTTAAGAGGCTTAATAATAGAAGTCTCTAGGGTCAGTGAAACGTTCAAAAATACTGCGAAAACACCATTCAGTATATACAAAGGGGAAATAAGCACAAATGGAAACTACGGATAAAAAAGTCAATCCTTTCTGGGGGAATATATTCAAATCCCTTTACAATGCTGATGAGCTCAATCTCTTCAAAATTCTAAAACGCATTCCGCTTTTTAAAGACTTGAGCAAGCGTGAGCTTCGTAAGGTTGCTAATATTTTGCACGAGCGTAATTACCAAGTAAATGAATACGTTTTTCAAATGCATCAGCCGGGTGCAGCCATGTTTATTATCAAGACCGGTAAAATCAAAATTCTCTACGAATCCGATACAGAAGATGATATCGAATTAGCAGTTCTGGGTGAGGGGGATTTTTTAGGGGAGTTAGCTTTATTGGATAACTCACCAAGATCTGCTTCAGCAATGGCTATGGAAAAAACAGAAATGCTAGCCATTTTTCGGGCTGATTTGGATAAACTTCTGATGACCGAGCCTGGAATTGGCGCTAAGATTATCCGGCAGTTGGCGGTGGTAATTGGCTTACGCTTGAAGGCTACCAACGAGCAATTGAGTAAAATCAATACGGAGGCAGCTCGTGAAAACGTCTGATGATAAATGGGCAAAGCGGGAGAGCAGAACAAAGGTATTTTACACCTTTGTTGGAATCTTATTTATCTCTATTACCATCTACATACTTGTAGCCCTGCAAAGCTTGATTCTGCCTGTGATTATCGGGATGCTATCAGCTTATTTGTGCGTGCCTTTGCTAGCACGATTCCGCAGGAACGGAATACCGCAATGGTTGGGGATTTTAATCCTATTTGGTGGATTTATCTTGGTTGTATTCATTCTGGCCAGGCAAGTTACCCAGTTGATTCCAAACGAGCGAGAGCAACTGGAACTGCGCACAAGCATCATGAACAAAGCCAATGAGCGCTATATGCTCTACTATGGCTTATCCGAGCCTGGAGGTACAGGGAATTTTCTTCATGAGTTAATCGGCTCTGAAACCGACCCTATGATGGATAGTTTCAATACGGCCATAATGCTCTCAGAATCAGAAAGGGAGTTATTTGAGTCTATTTACGTTCTTGAAGATTTATCGCAGCCTGAACTAGGACGAATTTGGCGGCAATATCAGATGAATTTAAATCAGTTCTTCTATGCTGAACCGGAAGTGAGGGTCATAGATCGAATGCTTGCAGATGCCGATTTGGAAGAGGAAGAGGAGGATTATGTCGATGAAGCCAATAGATCTCTGATTGCGGTAATTATTAATATCATATCTATTTGGCTTGTGATGCCGGTGGTTTTTCTCTTCTTACTTGTAGATGATGGAAAATTGTCAAAAAACCTTATAGGCCTGGTACCCAATAATTATTTCGAGATGGCACTCACAACCCTGGCAAATGTAGACAGAGCCATTGGGAACTATTTACGGGGTACTTTGATAGAATCCTTGTTAATGTCCGTAACGATTTGGTTTTTGCTTGTGTTGATAGGTTTTGATACCGGTCCTGCCATCATATTAGGTTTGATATCCGGCCTAGCCAACGCGATTCCATTTTTTGGCAGTGTCATCGGATTGGTAATCTGTGCTGCTTATGCTTTGATTATGGATGACGTCAATTCTGTTCTTCCATTCATTACTGTTGAAAATCTCATTTTGGCCACAGCTGTTGTGATCTTTATCTCTCAAGCCATTGATAATGCTGTTTACAAACCATTTGTGTTAGGTAAGGCAGTGGACCTTCATCCAATTATTGTATTTATTGGTGCTATTGGTGGATCAATCATGTTCGGATTTCTTGGCCTTTTATTCGCAATTCCTGTAATTGTGATTGTAAAAGAGATTTATGGAACGCTACACCAGCAGCTGAGAGATTATTTCATTATCTATTAAGAAATCTGTCGGGCAAATAATCTTTACTTAGAGAAGATTTGCCCGATTTTTCTCAGAACTTGACCAAAATTAAAGTCCAGAAGTTTACTTACACTCGAACCTATGGCAAAGTTAAAACTCGATCTCCACGATATCTATAATAACTCTAAAGCTATCGATCGCGAATTAAATGCGATTATTGAAGAAGCTATCGAACGGAAAATAAAACTTGTTGAAATTATTCCGGGCAAAGGCAGTGGGCAACTCAAAAAGAAAGTGCTGCGTTTCTTACAACAATCCCACATCAAGCAGTATTATCATCGCATAGAAAAAGACAGCAAAAACTTCGGCAGATTATTTGTCCATTTCCGGTTTTAAATAACCGAATTAAGCAATTTTAGGCACGCATTTAGAAAGTAGTGCCAGCAGTTTTTGCTCCTCATGGATAATTCGTGGGAATTTTGTCTGCGCACCAATGCGATAATTTTTACTCATCCATTCGTCTTTTTGCTCCTGACTCATCGAAATCACTTCCGGCATACCAATCGCTTTTGTGCCACGGCGTATCTCATAACTGTGATTAATTCGAATCATTTCCTGATCAAGATCAGCCGCAAATGCTACGATATTAGATGGCGGAGTAGCCCAATGGACAAACCAATAATGTTTAGGATGATTTTGCACATTTTGGAGTGATGCACCAACAGTATAGGCGATGTATTCAGCATTGTGGGCTTTCGCCGTTTTCTTCATCACCTGATCAATCTGATACAAGGACAATGACTCACCAAATTTATCTACTACATCTGTAACACGACCATGAAAACGTATGTGAGGGTTTTCGCTGTCTGTGAAAACGATGGTGTCGGTCATGCAGTAACGCCACAATCCGGAATTCGATGTAACCACAAGAGAGTAAATTTTGTCCTTTTCTACTTCCCAAAGTGGTACAGTAGACTGCTTTTTCAACTCATCTAAATTAGATGGTGGATTCTCAATAAATTCGAAAAAAACACCGCCGTCATACACTAATTTCATGAAATCAGCATTCAGTTTTTTTGTGTATGAGTAGAAGCCTTCAGAAGAGCCGTAATTTTCTATGAAATCAGGTTTAATGGAGCCACAAGCTTTGAGAATTTGTTGTTTGCAAGAAGCAAGAGATTCTCCTCCGGTAACAAAAACTCGTAGTTTTGGCCAAATTTTATCAATAGTATCCACATTATTGGCTTTCAATGCCATGTGCAGAAACTTCAGAGTCCAGGAGGGAAGTGCATAAATTACACGGACATCTTTTTTCATAGAGCGTTCAACCGCAACGGCGAGTTTCTCAGATAAATCCATGAAAACGACTTCTTCCGATTTTAATAGCTGGTACTTCTTCAACCATTTTGGGCCACGTCGTGCTAAGTGCGCACTAACTTCGCCTACCAAGGTGCCGGGCATATCTTCCGGAGTTTTTAAATTTCCAGGTATGCTGAGATGGCTTCCCGTTAAAACATCGAAATTTGGGCGTTGCAAGAGATAATCTCTGATTACCCTCCTGGTAAATGAAACATCGCTTTTGATACGGTCTTCAAAGAGGGGGATAATTTTAGGATCTCCGGTAGAACCGGCAGTCATGCCAAAATTAGTAGTAGAACCCGGCCATGTAATACTAGCCTCTCCACGTTTAATTTTTTTAAACTCTTCTGCGTAATCTGAATAAATGGTAAGTGGTATTTTGGCTTTATACTCTTCGTAAGACTGTACTGAATCGAAGTGAAATCGTTTACCGTACTCAGTACGCGCTGCTTTTGTTAAAAAACGAGAAAGAATTTTTCGCTGCTTTTGTTCTACGGACATTTAGGCATTGCTATGGTTGAAGTAAAAACACAGTCTATCTTATTTAAACGGTAAAATTACGATTAAGATTGACATTACCCAAAAGTTGATTACAAATTCGCCTAAATGGCATTGATTATTGTATCTTTAGAGAGTAGTTTTGTTATGAAAATAAATTCTCATTATGTTTGGATAGTGTGAATAATTTTTCACAAATTGCATTTCAAAAGTTTATGTCGGGTTTGAATCCCGAACGTGTATTCATTTCTAAATCAGGTATTTATTTATGGCAGAAGTAACAGCGTTAGCGCCTGAGCGCGTGCACGAAGTATTAGGAAAGCATTTACTTACGGATGGCTTTGATATGGTATTGGATTTGGATAAGAGTCAGGGACCTTATCTGTACGATTCCAAGCACAATCGCCAATTTTTAGATTTCTTTACCTTTTTCGCTTCAAACCCTTTGGGTATGAATCATCCCAAAATTACTCAAAACGAAGAATTCAAGAAAAAAATACAGAAAGTAGCTATTAACAATCCCTCAAACTCTGATGTATACACACAAGAAATGGCAGAGTTTGTTGATACTTTTTCCCGAGTCGGTATCCCGGATTATCTGCCACACGCCTTTTTTGTTGCCGGTGGTGGTTTAGCCATTGAAAATGCTCTTAAAGTTGCTTTCGATTGGAAAGTTCAAAAAAACTTTCAGAAAGGTTATAAAAAAGAAGTAGGGCATAAAGTCCTGCACCTTGAGCAAGCATTTCATGGCCGTACCGGATACACCATGTCTCTCACCAATACAGAACCTGGTAAAGTTGCATATTTCCCGAAATTTGATTGGCCGCGTATCAAGAACCCAAAGGTAACTTATCCCCTGCAAGGCGATCATCTCGCAAAAGTCATCGAAGATGAGAAAATGGCCATCCTTCAGGCAGAGCGATATTTCGAGATGTATAAAGACGATATCGCTGCGATTATCCTTGAGCCTATCCAAGGCGAGGGGGGCGATAATCATTTCCGTCTCGAATTCCATCAGGAATTACGTCGTCTGGCTGATCAGCACGAAGCCCTGTTGATTTATGATGAAGTACAAACAGGTGTTGCTCTGACCGGAAAATTCTGGGCACACCAACATTATGTTAAACCGGACATCATGGCTTTTGGTAAAAAAGCACAGGTCTGTGGAATTTTGGCCGGAACTCGTGTAGATGAAGTTGAGACCAATGTATTTAACGTGTCTTCTCGTATCAATTCTACATGGGGTGGAAACCTCGTAGATATGGTTCGTTTCCAGAGATATCTGGAAATCATCGAAGAAGATAACATCGTTGAGCATGCAGCAACTACCGGTGATTACCTGTTGAGTAAAGTTAAAGGATTCTGCGAAGCTCATCCTTACGTAACAAACCCTCGTGGTAAAGGCCTCATGTGTGCCTTTGATTTCAATGGAAAGCATGCTCGCAACGAGTTTATTTCAGCCGCTTTCGATGAAGGGCTCCTGATTTTACCTTGCGGTGAGCGTTCTGTTCGTTTCCGTCCGCCATTGAATATCGAAAAAGCTCACTTAGACGAAGGTTTCGATATGCTGGAAAAAGCATTTGTGAAGGCAGCGGCTAAATGTCCTGCTCTCAGCCGAAAAGAAAACGGTGTGGCGGCCAAGGACTTTAAAACGGAATAAATCCCGTTTTGCTCCGAAAGAGAACCTCTGTCTGGAAACGGGCAGAGGTTTTTTTATGTCTTAATAACCAAAATAGCCGATATGTAAATATGTTTTGGCACATCCTTAACATGGATTAAGAAATAACTCAATACAGAACCTCCGCCATATAGAATGTGTTCTCAAAACAAAACATGAACAAATTTTTTGAATTATGAGAACAGATAAAGGAATACACCATATCACGGTCATTGCAGGACCTGCACAGCAAAATGTGAGTTTCTATACTCAAAAATTGGGACTCAGAATGGTTTTGAAATCTGTGAATCAGGATGATCCAGGTACATATCACTTTTTTTACGCAAACGGCAGCGGTCAGCCGGGATCAAGTTTAACTTTTTTTCCATTCCGAATGGCTTCCGCAACTAAAACGGGTACAGGCGAAGCTGTTGCAGTGGGTTTTGCTGTGCCATCAAATTCCAAGAATTGCTGGAAAGAACTTTTCATAAAAGAAGGCATTGCTTTTGGGGATGTCTTTGAGCGTTTTGGATATGAGGTATTGCCATTCAAAGATCCAGATGGGTTACAATTGGAATTGGTTTTCGATTCTACCGTAAATGAATTGAGTGCCTGGGATGACGCAACTGTTCCTGCGGAGTTTGGCATTCGGGGATTTTGGTCAGTTACCCTAAGACTGGAAGAAATCGAAAGTACCGCCTTAATTCTAAAAGAGGTCATGGATTTTGAACCTGTAACTTCAGCTGCCAATTCCTATCTATACCGAACAGGCAGTGCGATTGGAAGCGCAGTTATTCTTGAAAAAGACGATAATCCGGAATATTACAGACCCGGAAAGGGAACAGTGCATCATGTGGCATTCAGAGCTAATGATCAGCAGGATTTGGAAAGAATGCGCCTGGCTGTGGCAGAAATGGGATTGCGGCCAACCATAGTAATAGACAGGCATGTCTTTAAATCCGTTTACTTTCAGACTCCCGGTGGAGTGTTATTCGAAATAGCCAGTGATGATCCGGGGTATGGCTCCGTAGTCGAAAAGGATGAAGACATGGGCAAATCTCTCTTTTTGCCACCTTGGCTGGAAAAAGACAGAGAGCGAATCGAGGCAAACCTCGAACCCGTTTCGTACTAAATCTTAGTTCTAGACGCTCTGTCATAATATTTCATGATTGCAAAGTATTTACAGGATTCAAATTTCAAATAAAATCCTGTAAATACTGCTTCATGGGGGTTGGTATTTTTCCTATTTTCCCGTGGAAATTTGGACAATCAATACACCTACAAAAAGCGATTTTTTATTATGGCACAAGCATTTTTTGAATTACGCGAACCTGCAAACGAACCCTATCTCGACTATAAGCCGGGTTCGCCTGAAACGGAAGCTCTTCACAAGCAAATTGAAGAGCTGAAAAACCAAGTCATCGACATTCCTGCAATCATCGGTGGTAAGGAAATTCGTACAGAGAAAAAGCAGGATGTGACCATGCCTCACAATCATAAGCATAAACTGGCAACGGTTTATTTATGTGGTGAGAAAGAAGTAAATATGGCTATCGAGGCCGCACTTGAAGCACAAAAAACATGGGCCACATTTCCATGGGAAGAAAAAGTAGCCATTTTCCTGAGAGCAGCTGATTTAATCACAGGTCCGTACCGCTACCTTTTCAATGCGACAACCATGCTCGGGCAATCCAAAACCCCGCATCAATCTGAAATTGAGGCCGTTGGCGAACTTGCCGATTTCCTTCGTTTTAATGCCTGGTACCTGACCAAAATTATGCAGGATCAACCTTTTTCTCCTGCAAATAACTGGAATCGTATGGAATACAGAGGCTTGGAAGGATTCATTTTCTCTGTTTCTCCATTCAACTTTACAGCTATTGCCGGAAACCTGTCTTCTTGTCCGGCCATGTGCGGAAATGTAGTTCTTTGGAAGCCTGCGCTCAGTTCAATTTATTCCAGCTACTACGTAATGAAAGTATTTGAAGAGGCCGGTTTACCTGCTGGTGTAATCAACTTTCTACCTGGCTCAGGTGCTGATGTTGGTGACCCTGTAATGGCGAGTCCACATTTGAGTGGTTTAAACTTTACTGGCTCTGTCGGAACATTTAATCACCTTTGGAAAACCATTGGTGAGAACATCAACACATACAAATATTATCCACGCATTGTTGGTGAGACCGGTGGTAAAGACTTCATTTTTGCTCATAATTCTGCTAATACAGACGAGCTTGTAACAGCTGCCATTCGTGCGGCTTATGAGTATCAGGGACAAAAATGTTCTGCTGCTTCTCGTATGTATCTTCCCGAATCTCTCTGGGCTGGGTTTAAGGAAAAATTCCTTGCGGAAGTTGCTCAGGTAAAAGTGGGAGATGTTGAAGATCATAGTAATTTTATGGGCGCTGTAATTGATGCCAAAGCATTCAAGAGTATCACTTCATACATAGACTTTGCCCACGAAGCAGAAGATGCCGAAATAATTTGTGGTGGCACATACGATGATTCTGTTGGATATTTTGTTCAGCCAACCGCAATTGTGACTTCTAATCCAAAGTTCAAGACTATGGAAGAGGAGATCTTCGGACCGGTACTTACTATTTACGTGTACAAAGACGAAGATTTCGAAGATACCTTAACGCTTTGCGACGAGACTTCACCTTATGCCTTAACAGGAGCCATTTTTGCTGCCGAAAGACATACGCTGAAATTCATGGCAGACCGACTTCGTAATGCCGCAGGTAATTTCTACATCAATGATAAGCCTACCGGTGCGGTTGTTAACCAACAGCCATTTGGCGGTGCCAGAAAATCAGGTACAAACGACAAAGCAGGTAGTATGAGTCACTTGTATCGTTGGTTATCTATCCGTTCAATCAAAGAAAACAGAGTTACGCCTCGTGACTGGCGTTACCCTTATATGGGCTAAGTTAATATTATAATTACCGGGCTGGCAGATACTTCTGTCAGTCCGGTAATTTTCACTTTTGTTTATAAGCCTAGTTTTCCCATCTCTTTAGTCCCTAAAAGCGTTTCTCCTCAAAAATCAGAACCATTTAGGTCTATTTTTTTGTTACCTTTTTGCCGAAATAATTCACAAAAACTCAGCGGTTATGTACTCATCACTTAAAAATCATTTACAAGATACACTCAGTCAAATCAAGGAAGATGGTTTGTATAAATCTGAACGGGTAATCAGCACACCACAAGGTGCCGTTATTCGCACTACCAAAGGTGATGAAGTCATAAATTTCTGTGCCAATAATTATCTGGGTTTATCCTCACATCCCAAAGTGATAGAAGCCGCCAAATCAGCCATTGATACCTATGGATATGGTTTGTCATCTGTGCGATTTATTTGCGGTACACAAACCATCCACAAAGAACTGGAAGACAAAATTTCTAAATTTCTTGGGATGGAAGATACGATTCTGTATGCAGCGGCTTTTGATGCCAATGGGGGTGTTTTTGAACCACTTTTCGGTTCTGAAGATGCTATCATTTCGGATTCCTTAAACCATGCCTCAATTATTGACGGTGTTCGTTTGTGTAAAGCACGCAGATTTGTGTATCAGCACAATGACATGGCTGATTTAGAGCAAAAACTGAAAGAAGCCTCCGATGCCCGTTTCCGGATTATTGCAACGGATGGTGTTTTTTCCATGGATGGAACCATCGCTCAATTAGATAAAATCTGCGATTTGGCTGATAAATACGATGCTTTGGTAATGTCTGATGAATGCCATTCTACGGGATTCATGGGAAAAACCGGTCGTGGAGTTCATGAATTATGTGGCGTAATGGACCGCATAGATATTATTACCGGAACATTGGGTAAAGCATTAGGCGGAGCTTCCGGTGGGTTCACATCCGCAAAAAAAGAAATTGTAGAGATTCTTCGTCAGCGCTCGCGTCCGTATTTGTTCTCAAATACACTTGCTCCGGCTATTGCTGGTGCTTCGGTTGCAGTAATCGATTTGCTGAGCGAGACAACAGAATTGCGTGATAAGCTGGAAGACAACACGCTCTATTTCAGAAAAGAAATGACCGACGCCGGTTTTGATATTAAGCCGGGTACTCATCCTATTGTTCCTGTGATGCTTTATGATGCAAAAATTGCCCAGCAATTCGCAGAAAAACTACTCGAAAAGGGAATCTATGTGATTGGATTTTTCTATCCGGTGGTTCCAAAAGGGCAGGCGAGAATCAGAGTTCAATTATCTGCAATACATGAAAAAGAACATCTGGACAGAGCAGTTTCAGCATTTTGTGAAGTGGGTAAAGAACTTGGTGTACTCTCATAATTCGGATATCGATTAGTTATGAAAAAAATCTTGATTACAGGTGCTTGCGGACAATTAGGAACAGAGTTGATTTCTGAAATGTCTGAGAGATATGGCTCTGAAAAAATAATTGCCACTGATGTTCGAGAAGCACCTAAAGCTCTGGCCGATGTACATTTTGAACAATTGGATGTGTTGGACGAAGACGCTCTGCGTTCCATAATTACCCGCCACGAAATTGGTCAAATCTACCACCTTGCGGCCTTATTGTCTGCCACTGCTGAAAAGAATATCTCTCTGGCGCGCAAATTGAATATCGGAAGTTTACACCATGTCCTAAATGCCGCCAGAGACCTGGAACTCGAACGAGTTTTCTGGCCCAGTTCTATCGCCGTTTTTGGTCCGGATGCCCCTTCAAAAAACACTCCACAAAATACGGCTTTAAATCCCACTACAGTTTATGGTATCACCAAATTAACCGGTGAGCAGTGGTGTAATTATTACTACAATCAGTTTGGTGTGGATGTTAGGAGTTTGCGCTATCCCGGTTTAATTGGCTACAAATCATTACCCGGTGGTGGCACAACGGATTATGCTGTAGATATTTTCCACAAAGCACTAAAAGACGAGTCTTACGAATCTTTCCTGGCAGAAAATTGCAGTCTGCCCATGATGTATATGCATGATGCGGTAAAAGCCACACTGGATTTGATGGAAGCACCGGCTGAATCTCTCAATATCCGTACCAGTTATAATGTGGCCGCCGTGAGTTTTACGCCGGCAGAAATTGCAGCTTCCATTCAGTATCATTTGCCGGATTTTGAGATTACTTACAATCCGGACTATCGGCAAAAAATTGCCGATTCCTGGCCTGATTCAATCGACGATAGTGTCGCAAGAAGAGACTGGAAATGGCGGCATATATTCAGTTTGGATGAAATGGTTATCGACATCATCCGTAACTTACCTGATCATTTTGATGGTTTAAAAAAACATAGTTTTTAAACTAATTCCGATACGCCAGCCATCTTTGTGTACAAATCGAATAAATCTGTATTTCTGGTAAGGCCTTGTAGTTTATCGTGACCGGGCCCCCAGGCTGCAAGTTCTATAAAATCGGCAGTATGGTTTGTTCCCATGAAATACACGCTATTATAATTAGCCATTACCCCTGAAATAACCGCACCAGGACGCTGACGATTTTTGAAAGGCGTTCGCAATTTACCATGAAAAGAATCCGTAATCATTTGAGCTTCTTCCGAGGTAATCACTGTATTCGTAGCCTGTTCCAGTAATTCTCTAACTTGGTTGGCTCTCACCGTTTCTAATTTATCCATTGACCAATGATAACCGAGTTGGCTGTACACCCAATCGTAGGTATTTCTATAATTCTGTACGGAACTGAGCAAACCATCAGAGTCAAGATATCTGCTTCCTAATCCCAATAGGCCGGGGTTTGCATTTCCGTGGTCTGTAGTAAGAATTACTAAGGTGTCATTTCGATTTTTCGTGTAGTCTAAAATAAGCCCGACTACATCATCAAAAGCTAATTGGTCGTAAATTAAGCCTGCTACATCATTTCCATGGGCTGCGTGATCAACTCTTCCGCCTTCCACCATCAAAAAATAGCCGTTTTGGTTCTTCTCCAAACGTTTAAGTGCCTGCTCAGTCATTTCTTTGAGAGTAGGGACATTTTCTGTTAGGTCTGTATCTGATTTTTGATCAGCGGAGTAGGGTAGATGGGAGTTTGCGAAAACTCCGAGGATGGGCTTATTTCCGGAATCGTTGAGCAATTCACTCTTTTTCTTACAAACGGAATATCCCTTTTCCTCAAATACGGCCAGAAGATCTTTTCCATCAGAACGTGATTCGGCTGTGAAATTTCGTAAGCCGCCACCCAATAACACATCATAACCTCGCTCAGAATATTGTAAAGCGATATCGTCTTCCATTCCTCTAACTTCAACATTACTGCTAAAACCAGCAGGAGTGGCATGAGTAATACGAGTGGTGGTTACAAGACCTGTTGCTTTTCCGGCATCTCTGAAAAGCTCAGCAGCCGTTTTATAAGCTTCTCCATCCGGACTTAGGTTCAGAGAATAATTATTCACGCGTTTTCCGGAACCCCATGATGATGCCGCAGCAGCTGAGTCTGTAACAGTAGAATCCAGCGATGCCATATCCATTAATCCACGGTGGTAGGGTCTGTCTGATTCGTACAATGACATCCAATGAGTTTGTTCGCCAAATTGGCTTTGTTTCACTAATTCGGCTAGAGTCAGAGTACCGGAACTCATTCCATCCGAAACCAAAAAAATTACATTTTTGGCATCTCCAAATTTTGAACGACTTGGGCTACGTCCGTTAGTACAGGCAACAAGCCCCGTTCCGGCAACAAGTGAGCCTAGCGCTCCGGTTTTGAGAAAATCTCTGCGTGAGAATCCATTTTTTTTCATAATAAACGATGCAATGGTCTGTAGATGAGTTGAATCAGATGGAAGAAATGCAAATGTTTCGAAGATTCCAAAACAGCAAGCGTCGAATTTTGTTCAAATAGAATTCACCAAGTCATATATTGCCAACCAACAACTTTATACCAAAACATACATTATGATACTTCTTAAAACTCTTCGCAGCAGTTTTTTTACTTTACTGCTGATAACTATTCCATTTTTTTATTTATCAGCGCAAGGTATTACTGCCGTTGATATAGCAAATACCAAAACCGTTGGAGCTGTTCAAATGAGTTCTGACGGAAATCATATTGCATACACACTCAGTGTTCCCAGAACTGATGATGATGAGGTTGGACGGAATTTTAGCGAGTTATACATTTTACCATCTTCCGGTGGAGATGCCATTCCCGTAGTTCAGCGTCCACAGTCTGCGGGCTCGCCTCAATGGGGCAATGACGGACGCCTGTATTTCACAGCTCGTTTCACTGAGCATCATAATCAAACTCAGGTTTATTCTGTGAATACTTCCGGGCAGGATTTACAACGTCATACCAATGCTTCTAATGGATTGAGTTCTTACAGTTGGTCTGCCGATGGGCGTTATCTGGCCTACACCGCTTTGGATCCGTTGCCGGAAGAAGTTGTTGAGCGTCAGCGTCGTGGGTATGACATGATTGTGATGGGCGAGAATCTTCGTTATGTACGCCTTTGGGTACAAGCCCGTGATGGCGAGGCCGAAGTAATTACACCTGCCAATATGTACATCTGGAATTTTGCATGGTCAGCTGATGGCTCCAAAATCGCTGCGAGAATCAGTGATAAACCGGGCGCTGATGTTGAACAAATGTACACCGAGTTTGCAGTTATGAATCGGGATGGTAGTAATCTTGTAAAACTAATGACCGATTCTAAGAAGAAATCTGAGATCGCTTGGTCGCCGGATGGTAGCAAAATTGCTGTACTTGCCGGCAAAGTGTACAGTGATCCGCTTCCACAAAGAATTTGGGTGCTTTCTGTTGATGGCTCTGAGAAAAGAGACATTACGCCAAATAACTGGGAAGGAACTCCTTTGCAAATTACGTGGCAAGACAATCACACAATTATGTTCACTGCTAATGAAAGCACCGTTTCTACTTTAAATTCTATCCGAATTGACCGTGGCGATATTACTCGCATTGCAGGTGGTGAGCGTGAAGTTTTTTCAGCCATTAGTCTTGATGGAAGAGCGCGCACATTTGCAGCTTCAGTGCATACCCGAAATCATCCGGCAGAAGTTTATACCGGAACCATCCGCCGTGGGACGTTTACAAGATTAACCAATCATAATTCATGGGTTGCTGATCGTGAATTGGGTGAGCAAAGCACCATTTCCTGGCCTGGGGCTGATGGAAAAATGATGGAAGGTGTAATGACACTTCCTGTAGGCTATGAAGAAGGCAATGTCTATCCCTTGGCCATTCTTCCGCATGGTGGTCCGGAAGGAACAAGTTTGGATGGCTGGAATACTCGTGCTTTATATCCATCACAATTGATGGCCGCACAAGGTTATGTGGTATTCAAACCGAATTATCGTGGCTCCGGTGGTCGTGGGACAGCTTTTGCTTCGTCTAATCACAGAGACTTAGGTGGCAAAGAATTTGAGGATGTGATTTTGGGAATCGACTACCTGGTAGAAAAAGGCTTGGTTGATGCTGGAAAAGTGGGTATTTCAGGTACCTCTTATGGCGGATATTTCGCAGCCTGGGCCACAACCCGATATGCCGACAGATTTGCAGCAGGGGTTACCTTTGCCGGTTTATCTAACTGGATTTCCTTTATGGGAACCACCGATATTCCTCACGAAATGGCAGTGGTACACTGGGATTTATACTGGTTTGATAATCCCGGTCAGCATTGGGAGCGTTCTCCTGTGGCTTGGCTAAACACACCAAATTCTCCATTATTAGTCGCAACCGGATTGGCTGATGAACGCGTGCATCCCGAGCAAGCTTTACAGATGTATCAGTTCCTTGAGATGAAAGGTGTTCCTACCGGCTTGATTCTGTATCCTCGTGAACCCCATGGTTTGCTGGAGCGAGCGCATCAACTTGACTTTATGGAGCGCATCGTAACCTGGTTTGGTGAGCATTTATAAATTGCGAATTAGAAACATCATTTTTAAATCCCCCAGTGTAATCGTTGGGGGATTTTTTTATATGTACGTCAAAAAGTGTTAAACAAATAGCATTACAATTGCGCCCAAAGTGGTTTTGGTTATTTTAGACAGCATTCCAATCAACCAATGATATGTTCTATGTTGTCAAATAAATCCATTGCCTTACTGGTATCTTTTCTACTGGTTTTTACCATTCAATCCTGGTCTCAGGATCAGTATATGGAACCATCTCAAGAATTAATTGATCTTGTTGATGGCGCCAGAAACCCATCTGTTAGTTTTTCTCCAGACCGCAGCACCATGCTGCTGATGGATGTTCCCTCTTTTCCCTCCATCGCTGAGTTTGCGCAGGCCGAATTGAGATTAGCCGGAATACGAATCAATCCGAATACCAATGGTCCGAGTCGACCGGGCTACGTTACAGGCCTCACTTTGCGGGATATGCAACGAAATCGCGACAGAGAAGTTCGTGGTTTACCGGATAATCCTGTAATCACAAATGTAACCTGGTCTCCGGATGGAGAATACATTGCTTTTTTACTAAATCAACCGGATAAACTCGAATTATGGTTGGTTAACGTTTCCCGAGCTCGTGCTTCAAAACTCGTGGTTGGAGCAGTAAACAACACCTACTATGGTTCTCCTTTCAGTTGGACGCGCGACAGCCGTTCCTTATTGGTTCAGTTTGTTCCTGAAGGCAGAGGAGATGTACCACAAAGATCCATGGTTCCAACGGGACCGGTAATTCAGGAAAATATTGGAGAAACACGTCCTGCCCGTACATTCCAGGATTTACTGCAAGACAGCCATGATGAAACACTTTTTGATTATTACTTCACTTCCCAGTTAAAAGAAGTGACCGTCAGAGGTCGTACCAAGGTGCTCGGTGAGCCGGCTATTTTCCGTTCTGTAAGTCTTTCTCCTGATGGAAATTTTATTCTCGTAAATAAAACAGAGCGCCCATATTCTTATCAGGTTCCCGCTTTCCGTTTCCCTCAAAACATCACAGTTTGGAACAGAGACGGAGAAATGGTGCTCGATTTTGCCCAATTGCCATTAGCTGACCGGGTTCCGATTGCATTTTCTGCTACAACCGAAGGGCCGCGTTCTATCAGCTGGCGAAATGATGCTCCTGCTACCATTGCATGGGTGGAGGCTTTGGATGGCGGCGACCCCTCAGTAGATGTTCCCATGCGAGATAGAGTTCTTTCATTATCTGCGCCTTTTGATGGTGAGCCTGTTCATCACATGGATTTGGAATACAGATTGAGCGGAATCCAATGGAGTGAAGATGGATTCGCATTGGTGTCCGAATTCTGGCGCGCCGATCGTCATTTGAGAACCTGGAAAATCAACCCTGATTCACCGCAGGGCGAACCACAATTAGTAATTGACCGCTCAACCGAAGATCGCTATAACGATCCGGGAAGTCCTGAAATGAGACGTTCTTCCTTCGGAACCTGGGTTTTAAATACGGTTGATGATGGCTCTGCTTTATTGATGACAGGAATTGGTTCAACTCCGGAAGGTAATCGTCCATTTTTATCTCGTTTTGATATCGAAACAGGCGAAAGCGAAGAATTATGGCGCTCCACCTCGCCTTATTATGAGCGTGTTGTAAGTCTTCTTTCTGATGATGGATCGCGTTTTATTACCCGACGAGAAAGTGTCGACATTCAACCCAACTTTTTTATCCGTGATTTGGGCAGCGATGAATTAACTCAAATTACCCACTTTGAGCATCCAACTCCGGATTTGAAAGATGTGCACAAGGAGTTCATCCAGTATGAAAGAGAGGATGGCGTCCGCTTGTCTGCCACGCTTTATTTACCACCGGGATACGACAAAGAAACAGACGGCAAACTACCGATTTTGGTTTGGGCTTACCCACGTGAATTCCGCAGTGCTGATGCTGCCGGGCAAGTTGCAGATTCACCGTATCGCTTCGCAAATCTGAGCCACTGGGGACCTCATTTTGCACTCACTCTCGGTTTTGCTGTAGTTGAAAACGCTACCATGCCCGTAGTAGGCGAAGGCGATAAAAATCCAAATGACACTTTTGTGGAGCAATTGGTAATGAGTGCAGATGCCGTTCTTTCTGAACTAGAAAGAAGAGGAGTTGGCGACCGAAACCGAGCAGCCATTGGAGGTCATAGTTACGGCGCTTTCATGACGGCCAATATTTTAGCACATTCCCGATTATTCAGAGCCGGGATCGCACGTAGTGGTGCATTTAACCGAACTTTGACGCCATTCGGATTTCAGGCAGAACCAAGAAATTTCTGGGATGCATCCGAAATTTACTTAGGCATGTCGCCTTTTATGCACGCTGATGGAATTAAGGATCCCATCCTTTTCATCCACGGAGCTGAGGACAACAACTCTGGTACATTCCCTATGCAAAGTGAGCGTATGTACGCCGCAGTTAGTGGTTTGGGTGGTAACGCCAGATTAGTGATGCTACCGGAAGAAAGTCATGGCTATCGTGCTCGGGAGTCTGTGTTACACATGCTTTGGGAGCAATCTGAATGGCTGACTCGTTTTGTGATAAACGAAGAACTTGCCCGGACAGACTAAGCGATTTTCTACTTTATCATCTATCTAAAAGTAAGCCCCGTAATTTGTTAGAATTCAGATTGCGGGGCTTTGTTTTTATATGGAAAAGCCAGGTCTAAATCCGTATTATTCAAGAATTACAACAGTTACGTACCACCAGCGTTTATTCAGCTATGAAGTCTTTCTTCCAACGTTTTCGAAAAGGGAGTACTCCCCAAAGCAATATTGCTGATGAAGATTACTTTCGTTCTTTGCGTAATCGTGAGTTTTCACGTCTGGATAAAGAGAACCACGTTTATTTAGATTATACCGGAGGGAATCTCTATCCGGAATCTTTGCTGAAAAAACACCACAAACTGCTTTCTGAGGGTGTGCTCGGTAATCCTCATTCCAGCAATCCTACCTCACAAAAAGCTACGAAACTGGTTGAAGAAGCGCGACAAGCCGTACTTGATTTCTTTAATGCCTCTGATGATTACTACTGTGTATTCACACAGAATGCCTCTGCTGCCCTAAAAATCATAGGTGAATGTTATCCATTTAATGCAAACTCCAGTTTGGTAATGCTGGCTGATAATCACAATTCGGTCAACGGCATTAGAGAATTCTGCAAAGGGAAAACCGGAAATGCTGTGTATGTACCTGTTCAGTATGAGGACCTCAGAATTAACGATGAAGTTCTGAATGAAGAACTCACAAAACACAGTTTTTCGGAATCAAAACTCTTCGCATTTCCCGCGCAATCAAACGTATCCGGTGTAAAACATGATTTGAGATGGATAGAACGGGCTCAAAAAATGGGCTATCATGTACTTTTGGATGCAGCGGCTTATGTACCTGCCAATCCTTTAGATTTAAAATCCATTACACCTGATTTTGTCTCTGTTTCTTTTTATAAAATCTTTGGGTACCCCACAGGTATTGGATGCTTGCTACTCAGAAAATCGACATACGATATTCTTCAAAAACCCTGGTTTGCTGGTGGAACGGTGACTTTGGTTTCGGTGGCAAGTCAGGAGAAATTCCTCGCTGAAGGTCACGAGCGCTTTGAAGACGGCACTTTGGATTACGTGAATATCCCGGCAGTGAAAATGGGACTCGATTTTATGAATGAAATCGGCATGCAGCGTTTGCAGAATCGAATGAAGGCGCTGATAGAAGAGGCAATTTCCAGGTTGTCAGCTATAAAACACGATAATGGGAAGCCTGTGCTTCGGATTTTTGGCCCGGCAGATGTAGCGCACCGTGGCAGTAATATGATCATGAATTTCTTCGATCCTGAAGGAAATGTCTATCCCTTTGAGTTGATTGAAGACAAAGCCAATAAGCGCATGATATCAATCCGTTCGGGATGTTTTTGTAATCCCGGAATCGATGAAATTAACAACTGCCTCAGCAATGATGAACTCGCTAAATATTACGTCAGCCGAGACAAGGGAGATTATTACGATATGATAAAATTCCTCGGTAAAATGAGAGGTGCTATTCGTTTGTCGGTAGGTATGGCTACGGTAGAATCCGATTTACAAGCTTTTGAAAATTTTGTGCAATCATTGGTTAATCAGCAAATTACTGAAGGGATACCTGCGTAAGATTAGTGATTAAAAAAAAATACGACCTGCGTTTTTGATGAGCGTAAGTAATCCGGAAATAAATCATCAAGATTAAAGTATTTGTCCGGTAGAAAACTGTTGCAAATCGAGGCTACACTGTTGCGCTGCTGGGCAACAGTGTGATTCTTGAAATAGCCTATTTTAAGTATATTTAAGCCGTTTTTATAGTTGGCACAGCCTTTGTCATAGTGATTCATAACACGTAAGAAATGATGTTATATAGCAGATGAAATGGTCTGCTCTTTATTGATCGAATCACAAAAACAAAAGGATGAGTCATGAAAAAATTATTATTGTTAACAATAGCTTTTCTGTTAAGTAGTTCCATTTCATTTGCCCAATTTTCGGTAGGTGTGGATGTTGGTTTCCATTATCATAATGAGAACACTGATGACCTGGAGGATTTAGGGTTTGATGTATCCAAGACCGGACTTCCAATATTATTAGAAATCGGATATCAGGTGCCAGTAGAAATAGAGATTCCTAATCTTGGAATGTCAAATATAGTAGCGGGTCTGAAGCTTGGCTATATGAGTGGTACTTCTGCAACTTTTGATGATACTATGTTTGGACAATCCGTAAGCTTTGATGCTTCCTGGTACATTATTCCAGTACTATTATTC
>SKIC01000095.1 GCA_007116685.1 Balneolales bacterium | reverse complement strand
GCCTCTTTTATAAAATTTAATTGTAACGAATCCACTTTGCCAATTCAGCAAAGCTGGCTTTTTTGCCGTACATCAAAATTCCTACTCTGTAAATTCTGGCGCTCAACCAGATAAGTAGAACAAAAGTCGCAATCATCAAAACTACAGTACCTGCTATTTGCCACAAGGGTACATCTATTATTGCAATACGCACCGGCATTAGTATTGGCGCAAAGAAGGGAATCATAGAAGTAACTATAGCCAAAGTTGAAGAGGGGTCATCGGCTACTTGGAAAATAAACAGGATGGGAAGGATAATTAGGAACATGATAGGAATTTGCAATTGTTGCGCATCCGATTCTTGTTCAATAGCAGAGCCAATAGCGGCATATAAGCTACTGTAGATAAGATAGCCCAATAAGAAGAATCCTATAAATCCTAACCAAACTCCAATTCCGATTGTGGGGATAGTGAAGCCAAGTTCTTGTTCAGCTACGGCTAGTGCTTCTGCGCTGTTTGCATCAGCCATAAATAAAGCAGCGGCTGGTCCAACAATGGCTAAGATGCCCGAAGCAAGCACAGCCCAAATCACAAATTGCGTAAGACCCAGAAAACCAACGCCAAGAACTTTACCCATCAGCAACTCGAAGGGTTTAACTGAAGAGGCTATTACTTCAACGATTCGGTTGGTTTTTTCCTCAACAACGCCCCTCATGATGATTGCTCCATAAGCAAACATTGCGGCATAAATGATGAAGCCCATGATATAACCAATGAAAAATAAAACACTAGTATCAGCCCCATCTTCTCCTGTTTCTGTGATTGTGCGGGCTGAGAGGCTTGGACGTGCAGTTATGATATCACGGATTTCTTGATTTGCCTCAGCTCTGTCTAAACGAATTTCTCTTAAAGCAGCACGATATTCATTTTGCAGCATGGCTGTAAACTGCATTCCTCCACCACCACTTTGGAAAAAATCTGCTCTTTGGTTATCCAAAATTGCATTTTCGGGGATGAAGACAAAGCCTTCAATACTACCATTAGCAACTTTTGCGCGTAGTTCTTCAATACTGTCATCACTGGTTCTGAATAAATCTGGTCTGGATTCCATCATTTTCTCGGCAACAACATTTGTCTCATCATAGATAATCACAATTCGCTCTCGGTCGGGCGAAAAAAGTGTGATTAATATCGGGATAAAAATAAGCAATGCGAGTCCAAGAGGAGCCAATAAGGTTGAAATAATAAAACCTTTGGTTCGAATACGAGTAAGATATTCTCTGCTGATAATGAGTTTTAGTTTCTTCCAATTCATGCTGTAACCTCCTCATTATATTTCTTTACCGAACTGATGAATATTTCATTAAGCGTTGGGTAAACGAGTTCAAACTTATCAATTTCAACGTGATTTAAAGCTGTTTTTAAAATTGCCTGACTATCAGCGCCTTCCAGTAAACGGATTTCAGCAAAGTTTGCGGATCTATTATTAATTCTAACGTGATTCAGATTCTCAAGGAAACTGGAATCTCCCCGGAATCCCATTTCTATGGTGTTATTGCCAAATCGTTTCTTTATTTCCAATAAATCGCCTTCCAGAATCACGCGTCCCTTATTGAACAGGCAGATCTCATCACACATTTGTTCAACTTGCTCCATTCTGTGTGTGGCAAAAAGAATGGTTTTGCCACTTTTTTTTAGCTCAAGGATTACCTCTTTTAAAATCTCACTATTGATAGGATCCAAACCACTGAATGGCTCATCAAAAATGTAGATATCAGGATCGTGAGCGATTGTAGCAATGAATTGGATTTTTTGTTGCTGTCCCTTTGAGAGTTCTCCAATTTCTTTTTGTAGCCAATCTGATGCTTCAAATCTCTCCAGCCACATTTTGATTGAACGCTTGGCATCAGATTTTTCCATACCCTTCAATTGGGTTAGATAAAGTAACTGTTCCAGGACTTTCATCTTTTTGTAGAGGCCTCTCTCTTCCGGCATGTAACCAATCCACTCTTGAGTTTTTGGAGAAACCTGTTCTCCATTGATGGTAATTTGTCCAAAATCGGGAATAATAATGTTGTTTATCATTCGGATAGTAGTTGTTTTACCTGCTCCGTTTGGACCTAAAATACCGTAAATCTTACCCTTAGGTACTTCAAATGATATAGAGTCAACAGCTTTAAAATCGCCATATTGCTTGGAAATTTCTTTTATTGAAATCACACTCATGTTTGTTTTAATTATGATTACTTTATCGGAAGACGGTTTTTATAACCCTCTTTAGTTTGGTGAGCGGGTACGCTACACTAAATATTTTGTTTCAAAAGGCACAATCGTAAATGATAGCCTAAAAAAAATTCTAAAGATAGCATCGTTTTATGAATGTACTACATGTTAGCGTAGAGTGCTACCCGGTAGCCAAAGCCGGTGGATTAGCAGATGTGGTTGGTTCGCTTCCCATTTACTTAAATCGACAGAATTGTCAGGCATCGGTAGTTATGCCGAAGTATGATAGAAAGTGGGTTCATGAGCATGAATTTGAGGAAGTCCACAAAGGGGTGGCAAATTCAGGAAATTTGAGATTTCAATACAGCATCATTAAAGAGAAAAATGATACACTTGGATTTCCTCTCTATATGGTTGATATACCGGAATACTGGTATCGCCCGGGTGTTTATACAGATCCAGGAAGCGGTTATGGTTATTGGGATGAGTTTGAGCGCTACACCACTTTTCAGGTTGCTGTTTTGGATTGGTTGAAATCGTGGGCGGTAAAACCTGATGTTATTCACTGCCATGATCATCACACCGCATTTATTCCATTATTGATGCACAGTAGTCCTCAATTTCATGAGTTTGCCGGTATACCAAGTGTGCTGACAATACATAATGGACAATATCACGGCTGGTATTTTGAGGATAAATTAGGGAAGCTACCTAAGTTTTATGATGAGAAAATTGGCTTCCTTTTTTGGCAAGGTAAGATAAATGCACTATCGGCGGGTATACGCTCTTGTTGGAAACTATCAACGGTTTCGCAGACATATATGTACGAGTTGATAGAAGATAGTAATGGTTTAGAATCTCTGATTTCTCATGAAATGGTTAAATCGAAAGGAATTCTTAATGGAATTGATACCGAAGTCTGGAATCCGGAAACAGATACTTATCTTACAAAAAATTACGATGCTTCCAATTTGTATGATGGTAAATATGCTAATAAACAAGCCTTAAGCAGAAAAGCGGGGTTTGATCCTAAATTACCTTTGTTTATATATATAGGTAGGCTTGCAAAAGAAAAGGGGGCAGATTTGCTTCCTGATTTAATCGGAAAATTCCTGGATACAGGAAATCGAGCAAACTTCATGATTTTGGGGACTGGTGATCCATATCTACATGAGCGTTTTAATAGCATGAATACGCAATATCTAAGTTATTTTGATGCCAGATTAGATTTTAATGAAGGCCTTGCTCATCAGATGTATGCTGCTGCTGATTTTCTATTGATGCCTTCCCGTGTGGAGCCTTGTGGATTGAATCAGATGTATGCATTGAAATATGGTACTATTCCAATCGTCAGAAAAACAGGTGGTTTGAAAGATAGTGTAGTCGATATGGGTGATGCCAATGGCTATGGTATTACCTTTCAAAACTTTTCGCTTGAGGATGCAGAGCATGCTTTGCATCGTGCATTGGAATTATTTTTTAATAAAAAAGCATTGAAGGATTTGCAATCAAGAGCCTTTTCTTTAGATTTCTCTTGGGAAGCGTCTACGGATAAATACATAAATCTCTACAAAAAACTTATTTCAAAATGAAGATTGATAGCGTTGTTTCGATGATTCTTGGTGGTGGCAGAGGAACCCGATTGGATCCTCTTACTAGAAAAAGATCTAAGCCTGCAGTTCCAATTGGTGGTAAATATCGCTTGGTTGATATTCCAATTTCAAATTGTCTGCATTCGGGAGTGCGACAAATTTATGTGTTGACTCAATTCAATTCAGCCTCATTGAACAGGCATATCAAAAACACTTACCACTTTGATTTATTCAGTCGTGGCTTTGTAGACATTCTTGCCGCTGAGCAGACACCAAGTTCGACGCACTGGTATCAGGGAACCGCAGATGCTGTGCGCCAAACCTATCATCACCTTGAAAATACCGACTGTGAATACATTCTAATTCTCTCCGGCGATCAGCTCTATCAAATGGATTTTAGGGAAATGCTGGACAAGCATCTGGAAAATAATTCAGATATAACTATTGCCACCATTCCAGTAAATGCTGATGATGCTACCGGCTTTGGAATTCTTAAATCGAATAAAAATGGTGCTATTGAGAGTTTTATCGAAAAACCGGAAAAAGAAGTCTTATCTGAGTGGAAATCGGAGGTAGGTAAGGATTTAAAGAAAGCCGGTAAAGAATATATGGCCTCAATGGGTATTTATATCTTCAATCGCGAGACGATGTTTTCTCTATTGGAACAACATGCCGAGGCTACTGATTTTGGCAAAGAAATCATCCCGAAAGCCATTGAGCAGAATCTCACCGTAACTAGTTATAATTATACAGGTTATTGGACTGATATTGGGACTATTAAATCATTTTTTGATGCAAATCTGGAATTAACCGATGAGTTGCCAAATTTTGATTTATATGATGAGCGAAAAAATATTTTCACCAGACCACGTTTATTGCCAGCTTCAAAGTTATCTGGTACAACCTTGGAAAAAACAATAGTATCTGAGGGTTGTATTATTGAAGCAAGTAGAATTGAGCACACATTGGTTGGTATCAGGTCCAGAATTGGAAAAGGAACCACTATTCGAAATTCAATTATTATGGGTAATGATTTTTATCCATCTTTTGAAGAACTAGCTAACGGTGCCGATAAACCACCTGTTGGCATTGGACGTCGTTGTTATATTGAGCAGGCTATAATTGATAAAAACTGTAGAATTGGCAATGATGTAAGAATTACTGGTGGCTCTCATTTGCAAGACGGAGACTTTGGTCAATATTGTGTTGTAGATGGCATAGTAATTGTACCAAAGGGTAGTGTAATTAATGATGGAACGGTTATTTAAAAGTTTTGAGGGTTTTTTATTAAAAACTTGTAATTTGTTTATTGGTAAAGGAAAAATTTTCAAATACTTTTAATCTTACTCGTTTTTTAGGTAAACGTAATCTGAAGTTTGCGTATTTACACTTAATTAACTAACGTATTGAATTAATTATCGGTTATCAAAAATACCGGTCAGAACACACATAATCACTTAATCACTTAATGCGGGCAATTAAACATGTCATTTGCTTTCTCATTGTAATTGTATTTGTTACCGGGGCTGTAGATGCGCAGAGCAACAACCCAGGTGGTCAAACAAATTTCGATTTTAGCAGATTTGATAATTTGCCAACATTCAGGTCTATTCCGTGGGGAGCTTCAAAAGATTATGTTTTGCGAAATGATGACAGTCAGAGAATAGAAACCGGTCAAGATTTCCTTCGCTTGCGTAATAGGTTAGGTGACCTAGAGGTCGACATTACATATTTTTTCTGGAGAGGTCATCATATTAAAGGGACTTACCTTACCACTCAAAATCTTGGTGAATACTCAAATTACATTGAGAGATATAACTGGTTGAAAAGCCTTTTATCTCAAAAATATGGTTCTCCCAAAATTGATCTTATGAATTGGGCTGATCACTCATTCAAAAATCAGCCTAATCGATGGTTAACAGCTGTTTCACGAGGTCATTTAGAGCATTTTGCTTTTTGGGAAGAGGAAGATATCGTTATCTCAATAAGATTAGGTGCCGTTAATCAACGCCCATCCATTCTAGTAGAATACTTTATCAAAAACTTTGATGCTGAGATGGACCAAACCGACGATGCTGAAGTTTTGAGGAAGCTTTAATCCTGTCTTAACTTTCTGCTAAAGATCCTGAATATCCTTCAGTTTTTGCATTGCTCTTGTCTTTAGATTTTCAAATAAAGCACTATCCATCTCCCCAATAGTGTATCTGTAATGCAGCCAAACCAAATAGGTTCCAACTACATCTTCATAGCAATAGCGCTCAATTTTCTCTAGCTCATTTTCCCGAAACATTTTTAGTACTTCGTTTCCATGACCGGTTTGTTTTACCGGAATTCCAACCAGAGATGAAACATGATTTAATTTTGGCCAGGATGAGGCACCGTAATTAGAAAATTCATCAATCAAATCTATATTCTCTTTGCTAAAGCGATATCTGATTTCATATTTATTTAGACGATGGGGTAATTGCAAATGGTGCTTCATTGCACGATATAAAATCAAGGGTAAATCAAATCCGCGACCGTTATGATGAATCAAACCAAAATCTTTATACGTTTGTAATGCGTCGATTAATGATAACAAACCCTGTTTTTCATCAGCGCCTGTCCAGCTGAGTTTTTGTTTTGGTTCTCCGGTATTACTAATCCACAAGCCCACCCATGATACCATTTGATGATACATAGGAGGTAAAAATCCCGAAGAATTACGAGCTAATTCCTCAGAAGCCTGAATAAGTAAATCGTCGTCGTCTTCGGCCGGATTTTCGAGTAGACTGCGGATAAATTTAAAATCAGGAATGGACTCAATATCAAATACAAAAAACATGTTAAAAAGATTAAGGCTGGGTTAATTCTCCACGAAGATTTTTTCTGAATGCATCAAGCACATCTGAGCAATCAGAATATTTTGCAAGAAGATACATCATTTTTACGGTGCATGCTTCTTTAGTCATATCTCCGGCACTAACAACGCCGGTTTCGAGTGCTTTTCTGCCACCCTCATATTTACTAAGGTTTACAGCGTCATAAACTGCCTGAGAAGAAACTACTACAGCCACATTATGATCTCTGCAATGCCTCAAATAGGGTAGAATGCTGTGCTCTCCTCTTACGGGGAAATTGCCTGATCCGAAGGCCTCAATAATTACTGCGCGAAGTTTTGGATTGGAGGAATCGGGTAAGAACTCAGGATGTAATCCGGGGAATAAGGTTACTAGCACGAGGCTGTTATCAAAATAAGGGTTAATATCAAATTGACCTGAAGGGAGTTCATATTTCTTTTTTAGGTTAATAGAAACTCCCATTTCAGCAATAGGTGACGCATTAGGTGTGGCAAAGGCATCAAAGTCATCAATACTTATTTTTGTGCTTCTATTTCCTTGATAAAGCCTTTCGTTAAAGCAAATGGCGACATCATAAATAGGCATTGTAGCCATTTCTACGGCATTGATTACATTTCTAATAGCATCTGTGCGAATATTTGACATTGGAACTTGACTGCCGGTTAATATGACGGGCTTGCTCAAGTTTTCTAGAGCAAAAGACAGAGCTGTAGCCGTATATGCCATAGTGTCGGTGCCGTGTAAAATTACGAAGCCATCATAAGTCTCATAATTTTCCTTGATGGTTTCTGCTATAATTTTCCAGTGCGATGGATTTAAGTTGGAGCTGTCTTCAAGAAAAAGCGACTGAGAGGTAATATTGGCAATCT
>SKIC01000107.1 GCA_007116685.1 Balneolales bacterium | reverse complement strand
TCTTAATCAAGGCAAATGGTTGTTCTATACCGCTATGATACAATGGTGGGCCGGGAATCTATTTGTACTTGCGTCAGGCATTTTTCTGGGAGCAGCCGCATTGGGCGCACTACGATTAGTTCAGACCGTATTTGGTGTGCTCAATGTACTTTTCCAGACCTTCGAAAACTATGTATTACCACAAACAGCAAATCGGCTTCAAATCTCCTTTGAAGATGGAAGACAATTTTTAAAAAAAATTGGAGGCCAATCTTTACTTGGCGTGAGCATTTTATTGCTGATTCTATTTCTCTTTTCAGATATGATAATTGTTCTTGTAGGAGGCGAGCAATTCCGTGAATATGGTTTTTTAATAAAAGGCATGTCGGTTTTATACGCACTTATTTTTATTGGCTATCCAATCCGTATTGCTGTCAGAGCTCTGGTTTTGAATAAAATATTCTTTAAAGGCTATGTACTCACCTTCCTATTCGGATTGATGAGTTCTTATCTGCTACTCTCTTTATTTAGTCTCATCGGCGCTATTGCAGGATTAATCTTATCTCAGCTCATATTAATCATATACTGGCAAATTGAGCTTTACAAAAAGGAATTTTTACTATGGAAATAATTCATCTTATTCTCGGCAAAGCCAACCCTCAACGAATGAACGGGGTTAACAAAGTGGTACACCAACTTGCTACTCATCAAAAAAGACAAGGGCGAAATGTTTCGATATGGGGCATCACAAAAGATCTAAGCCGTAATTTTGATGAAAGAGAATTCGAGACACAGCTATTTCCTGCTTCAAAAAACCCATTTGGATTATCATCACAATTGCGCGAAGCCATTCAAAAAAAAATGGGTAAAACCGTGGTTTTTCATTTACACGGAGGTTGGATTCCGGTGTATGCCAAGCTGTCCAAAATATTCAGCCAATACAAAATCAGATTTGTACTAACCGGGCATGGCGCATACAATGCTGTAGCTATGCAACGCAGTAAATCAGTTAAGAAACTATACTTCACTCTCTTTGAAAAAAAAGTAGTTCAGCGGGCGCATAAAATTCACAGCATAGGTCAGAGTGAAGTAGATGGCTTGGAACAAATCTACCCGAACAATAAAAAATTTTTACTGCCATACGGCTTTGAATTACAAGCTGACAATATAAAAAAACAATCGAGCGAGAAGGCTTTTACGATTGGCTTTGTAGGGCGCTTAGATACTTGGACCAAAGGTTTAGACCTTGTAATAAGAGCATTTCATGAATTCCAAAAAATGGATAATAACTCCAAATTATGGATTATTGGTGATGGGCCTGGAAAAGCTGATTTAGAAAAATTCATCTCAGAAAACAATGTTTCGAATGTCGTTTTATGGGGTTGCAAATTCGGATCAGAGAAAGACAAACTCATTTCTCAAATGCATGTTTTTGTTCATCCTTCGCGTAACGAAGGCTTACCTTCCTCAGTACTTGAGGCGGCGGCCTTAGGCGTTCCTGTTGTTGTATCAAAACATACAAATGTTGCGGAATCGGTAGCCCAATTTAAAGCTGGCATATCACTTGTAAACAATACAAAAGAAGACCTAAAAGAGGCCTTCCTTCAACTAAAACAAACAGATCAAAATGCCATGAACAGACTTTCAGAAAATGCCAGAAAGATGGTTACGGAAGCCTACTCATGGGATAATCTCATCAGTAAATACGATTCGCTTTACCTCTAAAAACTTTTGACCCCAACCATTTCACATACCAAAGACCATACGCAGTTCCTCACCACTATTAACTGGTTACTGCTTGCTATCATGTTCATGATGATTGCCGCTTTTTTTACGTGGAGTGAAAACATAACCATTACCAGAATCATAAAAGTAATTGGGCGAATGGGGATGCTAGGCGCCTCATGGTTGGTTTATGTTAAGATTATACATTATGGTGCCGCTGACACACTGAAGGTTAAAAACGCGCTTGCCATAGGATTCTATCTCGCTTACCTGGGTCTGGGTTTAGCTTCCTTCCTTTGGACTTCCAATCTGGGAGTGAGTGCCCTTCAGTGGTTTATGACGTCACAAACACTCATTTTTTGCTTTTTCTTTATAAAAAGTCTTTACCTGCTTGATGAGTATTTCCCTGGTCACAACATCCGGTTATATAATATTCTGGGAAATTCAATATTAGCCATTATCATCATCTTCCTGGTTGGGATGTGGGTGAACCCGGATGAGTTTATCCGTTATACGCATGGCGGTACTGAGGCCAGGCTTGGTGGTTTTATAATGAATCCAAACGAGTTGGGAATGCTTGCCGGTGTTGGTGTTGCGGGTTTCCTGTTTGATGTGAAACGTAATCATCAAAAAGGACTTACTATCTTGAAAATAGTAATTCTTTTTTACGCCCTATTTCTTACGGGTTCACGCTCGTCACTTATTGGTGCTGTTTTGATTATTCTTTTCTACATCATGCTTACCGATAATACGAGATTGAAGCTGGCTATTTTAGGCCTCATGCTATTAGCCCTTCCTCCACTTGTACACTCTGTAATTTTAAAAGATGGTGATGCTGATCGCATAGAAGAAGTACTAAGTATGACGGGTCGACTTCCTTTCTGGCAAGGTTTGATCAATGAAGGCTTACCTCGTGAGCCATGGCTGGGGTTTGGTTTTATGCGTATAGATTACAATGATTATTTCCAGTCTCGAAACAGCTATCCCGGCATGATGACACATAATACATTTATTCAGGTATTGATGAATCTGGGTTTTGTGGGATTTGTAATTATCACCTTTCAAATGATTTTCACTTTCATTGGTATCTCAAAAGAGGAACCGGAAAAAAAACTGATGCTGCTGAGTATCATGATACCCATCATGATTAACTCCTTCACCGAATTCGGGATTTTTGGTGAATCAAACTTTGGCATCCTTTTTTATCAACTCATCATCTTATATATCATTTTTGAGCGTAGCCCCCATTTGACATCTTTGCAAAAACTACACCTCAAAATTACCCGGCCAGACTTAAAATTATCATGACCATGGAAAATGCACTAAACAAACTTAACTATGCTGTAAACCGCCAGGGCAATGGTACAAGTCTTGATGTTTTTGTAATTGATAATCCAGATGGCAGCCCTCGTTGGATTTTCCCAGCTAACGCAAAGAAACCCCTCTTTCTCAAGTTTTATCATATTGAAGGTACTCGCTCCCGAATATTTGCTCTGCTGTCCAGATTCCTATTCATTTTGGGTCTCCAATCTTTTATGTACCGTAAAGAGACCTTCTATATTACCCCAAAGGTACCGGCCAATGAGCTACTTATCGATGTAATGAATGATGCGTGGGCGCTATTTACGGGCACAAAGGGTCCAAATAACAAAATGGTTCTATACTCAGAGTGTAAAAGCGGATCGAGGTTTCTTAAAATACCTTCAACGGATCAAGCTTCACGGATTGTAGAACAAGAGAACATCGGTTGCCAGAAAGTTACTGCGATCTCTCCTGAATCATTTCGGGTTCCAAACATCAACGCACACGATAATGGGATACTTGAGATAGAGGATATTGGGATTCATGGAAAACGTTGTAACACGTTCTCAAATCCTCATCAACACGCTTTATGTGAATTATATAGTAAAACAGCGTACATGGAAGCACCCGGAAATGCGACGTGCCTTACGGAAGGCAGAAAACATCTCTCTAATGCTAGCTTAGGTAGTGACTCACGAATTCCTAAAAACCTTATTGCAAAACTCAACGACCTGGATAAGGAATTAAACGGAATTTCTATTATGTGTGCTCTTGGTCACGGCGACTTTACCCCATGGAATATGTTTCTTAAAAAAGATAATATCGCCATCTACGACTGGGAACTGGCAGACGATACCTATCCCCTTGCCTTTGATGCGTTTCATTTTGTGATTCAGAAAGGCATTATGCTGGAGCAAAAGTCCTGGAGAGATATTCGGAAAGAACTAAATGCAGATGTTGCACCGTGGCTTAGAGCCTTACTCAGCGGCACAGAAACGGAATGGGAACAATATCTCAAATTATACCTCTTTGTGAATATCACTAAGCACCTGGATATCTATATGAAACAGGAAAACTGGCACGACCAAGTACATTGGCTTATGGCAACATGGAATGAGGCGCTAAGCGATATAACCGCCAAGCCTACAAATGGAAGAGCTATCCTAATAGACGATGTCTTTTTTATGCTTCGCGACAAAGATTATGCAACCATTAAGTTCCCGGATATTCAACCTCGTACTCTCAGTGCCTATTCTGATATTGATATCTGCTTGCAAAAAAAAGACAGCAAAAAACTTGTTAACCAACTAAAAAACCATCCTCTTGTTGAAAAAGTAATCCTCAACAAACGCTCTTTTATGTGGCAAGTGCAACTCATTTTAGGCAATAATGAAATTCTCAATCTTGATCTCATTTGGCAGCTTAAATGGAAAAACCTTGAAATGATGGATGTAAAAACAGTGCTCGAAAGAACACAACCCAATGCTTATGGAATCAAAGCCATGCACCCTTTTTATCTTAAAATGTATCTTGGATTCTTTTATGGATTAAATAATGCCCGAACTCCAGCAAAATATGACTCTTTCATACGTCGGGATACCGGTCGGCATAACGTTACGAATACCCTGATCGAGACAGCTCATAAAGAAGGCAGAATCCCTAAAAAAGAACTTATCATGGCCGTAAAAAAACAAACCACGAATAAAGGTCTCTATGCTTTAAAAAATAAGCTAGCCTATGTTTTTGATACTGTTTATTCCATGTTTAATCGTAAAGGAATAATCATAACGTTTAGCGGCGTGGATGGTGCCGGAAAATCAACTATTATTGAGCAAATTCGCTATGAGTACGAGAAAAAATTACGCAGAAAAGTAGTTGTATTACGTCATCGTCCGTCCATTTTACCCATTTTAAGCGCCTGGACGAAAGGCAAAGCCAAAGCGGAACAAGATTCGGCAGAAACTTTACCGCGTCAAGGTACTAATAAAAGTGTACTCAGCTCACTAATAAGGTTTTCATATTACTACACAGACTATCTTCTCGGCCAATTTATTATTTATGTGCGCTATGTACTTCGAGGAGATATTGTACTCTACGACCGCTACTATTTCGATTTTATAAATGACAGCGTGCGTAGCAACATCCGCCTCCCGGAAAGTTTTCTTCGTGCCGGATACGTATTTTTGAAAAAGCCTGACTTTAATTTTTTTCTGTATGCTGATGCCGATACCATTCTGGCACGTAAACAGGAATTAGACAGAGATACAATTAAAAATCTCACCAGGAAGTATCTGGATTTGTTCCAATCACTGGGCCGCTCCAAAAAGTCTTCCCACCGCTATATCGCTATAGAAAACAAAGATCTAAAAGATACAATTAACCAAATTGTGCGAACCACAACCGGAAAGGCTGCTTGATAATGAAATATCTGGTTGAACGGATTGTACGTTTGCGTAATCCTGATTTTCTTTTTGATGCTAACATCAATAGCACGGCATTGGTCAGCTTTATATGGGGTCAAGTGATAAGTTTGATTCGGGCTTTCAAACTATTGCTGTTTTTCAAAAAGCCTAAAATGGCGATGCTGGGAAAACGCGTAACGTTCTTCAATCTTTCGAAAATCAGGTTCGGACGTTTTATGAAACTTGGTGATCAGGTTTTTCTGAGCGCACTTGGTAGTGAGGGAATTACTTTGGGAGATAATGTTGGCTTAGGTGCTTATAGCAGAGTGATTGTATCTACTTCTTTAAATCAGATTGGAACACACATTCGCATTGGTAATAATGTTGGTATCGGTGAATATGCCTATCTGGGAGGAGCCGGTGGCCTGGAGATTGGTGATGATTGTATTGTAGGGCAGTATTTTAGCTGCCATCCGGAAAATCACAATTACGAAAATAATGAAATCCCTATTCGTTTGCAGGGAGTAAACCGAAAAGGGATTAAGGTGGGGAAAAACTGTTGGATTGGCAGCAAAGTGACGATTTTAGATGGCGTATCCATAGGCGACGGTTCTATTATTGCTGCCGGATCGGTAGTAACGAAATCATTTCCTGAAAACAGCATAATTGGCGGAGTTCCAGCAAAACTTTTGAAAAAAAGGGAGCCATCCGCATGAAAACAATTTTAGCAACCGCTTATGCAATTAATCCTTATAAAGGATCTGAAGACGGCATGGGCTGGAATTTTGTATTACAAATAGCACGGTTTAACAAAGTCGTGGCGATTACCAGAGAAAATAACCGACCACATATTGAAAAGTATATCGAGGAAAATCCTTCTGAACTATACCAAAACATTACTTTTCGATATTTCGACACTCCTTATTGGATGCGGTTTTGGAAAAAAGGAGGACGCGGTGCTATGCTCTATTACCTACTGTGGCAGAGAATGGTGGTATCTTTCATCCGCAAAAGTGGCATTACGTACGACATTGTTCATAATGTAAATTTCCATAACGATTGGACTCCCAGTTATCTATGGAAACTTGGAAAGCCATTTGTGTGGGGTCCGGTTGGTCATCATCCCAAAATACCTCTTCAGTATCTGAAACCGTACTCTTATATATATGTTTTTTCAGACCGTCTGATCTGGTTTATAAAGCATCTTTTTTGGAAACTTTCCTTAGGCCTCAAAAAGACTATACGCAAAGCTGACTTTATCCTGGCAATGAATTCTTCTGTTAAAGACGTAATCTCATTACAGGATGGGAAACACTGTATTTCTCCCTCCGTTGCCACAGCAGATTTTGGCTGGGACGAAACCTTAGAATCTGATTCTTTTTCTTTGATTTCTGTGGGTAGGCTGGTACCACTTAAAGGATTTGACCTAACCATCCGATCTTTTGCTTCTTTTTATCACAACCTTACCGAGAACCAGAAAAAGAAAGTAAGGCTTACCATTGTTGGTAGCGGTCCGGAACAAGAGTTGCTAAAAAAAATAGCTACCGATGAACATGTTTTGGATCGGGTAGACTTTATTAACTGGATTGACCGATCTGATGTTTTGGAGCTATTTCGAAAGGCATCATTATTTGTTTTTCCATCGCACGAAGGCGCCGGGATGGTAGTGCCGGAAGCTTTGTCATTTGGCACACCGGTTATTGCGATAGACAATAATGGGCCCGGTGAATTTATTACACCCGAATGCGGTATTGCTGTACCAATTGGCAGTTATGAGGAAACAGTTAGCAATATCTCTAAAGCCATATCATCTTTGTATGATGATAAAGCCAGATTGAAATCCATGAGAAAAGCTGCTCGCAAACATTTTTTAGATACCTTTCACTGGGATAGAAGAGGTGAGCAATTAAAAAAGATTTACCAAAGGTTGTAGCGGCATGAAAGTATTCGCGTTTCACTTATTGAACGATTATAGCGGCAGCCCCAAAGTGCTACATCAACTTGTAAATGGTTGGTATAAAAATGGCATAGATGTAGAAATTTGCAGCAGTTTTCAGAATGACGGATTCTTATCTGAAATATCTGATGGGATAAAAAAAAGAGATGTTTGGTATCGATTTTACGAAAATAAAGTCCTTC
>SKIC01000279.1 GCA_007116685.1 Balneolales bacterium | reverse complement strand
TGGGATTATTGTACTTATGACAAGGGATTTTGCCAATGGGCGGTAATTAACTTACTGCTTGTAACGAATGACCAATTAAATTATTGTTCATACCATGTCGGATAAATTCAAAAAAATCTTAAAAATAATTATGATATCTGTTGGAAAACGGGTATCACTGGTGAAGATAATGTATAGAACCTTCCAATATCAACGAAGACGTCTGTCATACTTATACCTGACTAAGAAAACGCCACTGGCAACAAAAACCGTACTGTTCAGCTCCTATCGTGGAAGAAGCTATAGTTGCAATCCCAAAGCACTTTATCGCTTTTTGCTCTCAGATGATGTAGAAATGGGTATTTTATATGAATTACACGATGCGCGAAGAGTGAGATAATTTTGTTGTCATTATTTCATGTACTTTTTAGGATGGTCTCGGAATTAAATCAAATTCATCAGGCGTAAAAAAATCAAGCCTGTAAAAACGTGGCAAAAAGAAAACCTGCCATTCTGATTGAAATCTTTTTAATTCTTGATCTAAACTTCTGAGTCGTTCAGCATCTGAACCAGCTTTTCTTTCCAACCAAGTTTGAAGTGCCATTGGTGGAGATAAGAAACGTAGTCTTGAAGCCATTTCAGATTGACGAATTCGGGGTTCTTCAAAAATACGTTCTGCTTTTTGCTCACGCTCAGCAATGTTTTCTGCCCAAACTAAACGTCGTACCCAAGACTGATAAAACTGAGGAGTATCTCCTTCCAAAAATTCTTCCGGATGATCAACTAACCAAAGATCAAAGAGCTCCTCTCCTTGCGCTTGAACATCTTGCTGAATGGCTCTTTGTTCCGTAATCCAAATGGCTCTTGACGGAATCGGATGTACAGTACTAACTATCAACGAAATTAGGGCAGGAATCACCAATAAAAGAATAACCCACAATCCAGCTAAGCCTACAGCATTAACTGCAGAACTTGTCTGATATAAATTAAAAATAGCACATAGGCAAAACCAGAAAGCGATATACAGAAGAACTATTGATATCAGTTGTAGACCTGAAATGCTAAAAACATTAATCCCGTAAACCAATGCCCAGAGAATGAGTGATATCACTATTAAACCTGAGATAACCAAAAACCGAAACAGAAGTTTGTAGAAAAGAATTTTTTTGATAGCTATTGGCTGGGATTGTAAAAGCGCATAGGTGCCATTTTCTCTCTCCGATGAAATCACATTATATCCCATAACGATAACAAACAATGGTATTAGCCACACAAGTACAAAGGCGAAATCAAAACTTCCCGCTACTTGCATGAAAGGGTTTTCCAAAGCATTATCCCGTAAAGGATCCGCAGTTGTTAACGTCACTTTCCCGTAATAAGGAAAAATATCTAATTGACCGGAAGCCAATGCTGATAATGGTTTTGGTTCTAAAAAAACATGCCTGCCAGCTTGGTTAAATTGTGCCAGCACTAAAGGATTTGCAGGATTTTGCCACCAGGCATTATATTCCGCTTCTCCGGCTTCGATGGCTTTTAGTTCGTTTAATTTGTCGTAGTAAAACGTTTCTTCCATTTCTCGTAATTGAGAAATAGTCTCCAACTGTTGATTAACACGCTCATTTCCCAGATGTAAACTAAAACCTATCAGTAAGGGTATAATTACGAGCATTCCCAAAAAAGAACCGGAATTACGAATATGTCGCCATTCAAATAAGAATAGATCTTTCATGTTACCACCTCACTCCGTTTTGTAACCACAATTAGCATTACCGCTGATAGAAAGAACCAAAAGATTAACATAAGAATGGGAGATAACTGCGATCGATCAAGCAGTACTCGGTCTGGTCTTTCGTAGGTGAACGATATATTTTGTGCAAAGAAGTCACTACCAGTCGTATATCCTACCACTCTGTCTCCTACGGCATTTAGTTTTAAATCCATATTCAATTCCCGCATCAAGGAAATACGATATTCCTCGGCATCAGCAGTAAAATGATTGAAGGCATGCATATCCGTTCCGGCAATAGCCATGGAAGATAAGCGAGCTGCTAGCGTTGGTGATAAAACAGAACTAACCGTAAATAAGCCAATTTGCTGCTGATGTATGGCATCAATTTTAGCAAAGTGATGATCATAAATTCTCTTTTCAAACTCCTCTCCTTCCTGCAGCATCAAACCTCGAAAATTAAAAGGCAATTCAGAAACATCCTCGACGCCATAGGCAACCAAAATAGAATCCCGAAAAGCGGCACTATGCTCGCTATACGGATTATGTCCATCTATCCCCTCTAACAAATCTGTTCTAATGGCTTGGTAAAAATCCGATGTGTTGGGTACCGGATAAATGTTGGTAGCCAAATTTGTAATGAGACGAGGCACCAATAAGGTACTCAATATCCAAAGCGTCAATAGCAGAATCATGGCAGAACCGGAGCTCTTTACCCAAGCAGATACCGCAATGGTGATATTAATGATGATTCCAAAATAGATAAGCCATATACCGGCCGTTAGTAAAAATCGGAATACATCATTTTGTGAGGAATCGGTGAGCATGAGAAAGAAAATTCCTATCAGCAGAAAAGGCAAAAAGAGTAGTATCAAAATTCCCCAAAGTCCCAAAGTCTTTCCCGAAACAAGTTGAAAATTTGTTACTCCCTGACTTTTCAAAAACCGATACATACCGGATTCTTTTTCCGATATCACAGAACGAAAACCGGCAAGAATTAGAAATAATGGAAATAAATAAGCAAAAATGAACGAGGGTGTAAGTTCAGCAAACCTTCTGGCCGAATCCTTATCCTCTGCTATGCTATTGGCTGCAAAGTTTTGACGGTGTGCTTCTAAGAAAATGGAAACTCCGGTGTATTTATCTACTCCCGGATCAAAAACTGACAATATGCTAACGGGTTTAAACGCAAATGTGCCATAATGTGCCGCTGAATGAGGATTTTTTTCACCTTGATTCTCCCATTGAATTCGGGCTACTTCCTCTGCGATTGCATGTTGTTCAGCCATACTTTTATAGTACGTTACACCGGTATATACTGACACTGATAGCAATAGTAATAAAAAGATACCCAGGGTAGTAACTACGTTATCGCGTACGTACTTCTTTAACTCATTTTTAGCAATAGACAATACCACCATGACTACTCCTTCATATGATTGAGATAAATCTTTTCTAAGTCACTATGTGTGATGTCTTCTGCCTTCAGCTCTTCTACTAAGCGCCCTTTATTCATGATACCAATACGAGTTCCAGTCTCTTTAGCACGAAATAAATCGTGAGTAGCCATAAGAATTGCAGCGCCTCGTTCCTTCATATCGGTTAACAAGTTTGCGAAATCATTACTAGCCGCTGGGTCAAGTCCACTTGTAGGCTCATCTAATAAAAGTACCTCGGATGAACGCGCAATTGCCAAAGCAATACCCACCTTTTGTCGCATTCCCTTAGAGTAGTTTTCTACTCTTTTGTGGCGCGCATCTTCCTGTAATCCTGATTCTTTTAAATATATTTCAGCTTCTTTGTCATTCAGTTTAATCCCAGACAGGCCACAAAAAAATTGCAAGTTTTCGACACCTGTTAATTTTGGGTACAGCATCAAATTTTCAGGAATGTAGGTCAGTTTTTGCTTTGTTTCGAGAGGATTCGTGGTCACATCTAATCCAGCTATCTTAGCAATACCGGAACTTGGCGCTGTTAGATTCAGGAATAGATTAATCGTAGTCGTTTTACCGGCACCGTTGGCACCGAGTAAACAATAGATTTCAGATTTATTGATGTGCAAATCCAGAGCATTGACTGCTGTGGAACCGTTATACGTTTTGCTGAGTTTCAGTGCTTGAATCATGAGAATTTGAATTTTGGATTATGAGAGGCGTCTTCTCAGAAAGTCATTATTTATGGCGGCGGCTACTACTGTTCCAGAATAGGCGGCATGAACTACCTGACCATTTGAGCGATTACATACATCACCAATTGCATACACATGCTCTATGGAACTCATGTATTGCTCGTTTACTTCTATACTCCCACTTCTTGTAGTCGTACAACCCAAAGATGTTGCTAAAGTACTGTTCGCAGTTATCACTCCAGGGGCATAGCAAGCCTCAAAAACACGAACCTCTTCTATTCCCTCAAGTTTTATGTGAATAGAATCGCCCACTTTATTGATTGAACTAACTTTAGAATCGAATATAGTGATTCCGGCATTTTGTAACATCTGTATAGATTGTTCTGGTAAATCTAATGCCACCCCTTGGCTGAAGTATGTAATCTCAGAAGCCCAATGCGATACGGTTGAAGCCAAACCTAAGGCTTGCGTACCAACACCAATTACCACTGTTTTTTTGCCACGATTTTCCCAACCATGGCAATATGGGCAATGATAAACACCACGCCCCCAAAGTTCCTCTAAACCGGAAATCTCTTGTAGATTATCGGTAACTCCACTGGCAAAAACGATACGTTGCGCCTGATATGTACTGCCATTTTCATGAGTTACCTGGAAAACACTATCCTTAGCTTCAATAGCATTAACTTTCCCTGCAATCATTGATAAATATTCTCTGTATTGCTGCAACTGCTTTTTTGCGATTTGATGAATTTCTGCAGGGTTTTCACCATCACGGCTAAACAAATTATTGGCTTGTGGAGAAGTTCTATTTCTTGCAAGACCTTCATTAAACACCAGAACTTTTCTGAGGCATCTACCTAATCCCATTGCAGCGGATAAACCAGCAAAACTTCCTCCAACTATTATTACGTCGTAGATCTCTGATTCTGATGCTGAGTTTTTAAATGCTTCATAGACGTTTTCAGCTGGCAATGAGCTACCGGTAAAAGGAATCTGGAAAATAGCACCCATTCCAAGAGCACTGGTTGCAAGAAACTTTTTTCTATTCATAATTGTGTTGTTTAGTTGAATGGGAAAAATCAGTTTATCAAGTGGGGTATCTTTTGGACTTTTTGGCTTCTGATTATTTTATCTGCTGCCATACGTGCTCCTATGATATTCCTGGAAACAGGACCAACTTCAAGTTCAGCAAGCGCACCGGATACATAGACTTTGTCGTGCCATTTCAGATGAGAGTCCGTAATAGGAAATCCACATTCGGCACAGGCTAAATCATATTTTGAAATGAGGCTTTGAACAAGTTTCCCGCCTGGTAATTCTTGATTATATCCAGTAGCCAATACGATATAATTAGAACCGATTTGATCACCATTATCAAGATTTAGCAGCATCAAATCAGGCATTAATACATTACACTTCAGAGACTCATTTACCAGAACTTTGAGTGTCTTTTCATTAACCCTTCTATTGACTTCCTGCTTTAATTCATAGGTAATAGAGCCATTGTTACGAGCTTTTGTAATCATTTCTCTTCTTGTTCTGTAAGAAGAAATCCTTCTGAATTTTGACAAATACTTAGGCCCCATCCATCCTGGGTCAGCATCGTAATTATTTTGCCTTAAAGAATGAGGAGAAAGCAAAGTAACTTTTCGGCTTGGTCGGATTAAGGACAAAGCCGTTTGAACAGCAGACATCCCGCCACCTACTACAACAATTTCACCCGAGTCTGGTATTTTTTCGTAACAATATGAGTCTTCCAAGACATGGCAGATATTCCCATTTTCTGATTTTGCATTTTTAGCCCAGGTCGGCCAAGCTCTTTTTTCGCTTTGCCCAAGTGCTAAAATCAGATTTTGTGTTTTTAGTATTTCTTTTTCAGTCTCAACTTCAACAAAGTCTTTTTCCAAAGCAATGTTAATGGCTTTACTTTTAACGTGAATATCATGTAAACCAATTCTTCTGACTATGTGAGCAGAGTGTTCATTAAACAAATCCAAAGAAGGGCGTTCATTGGGAGGGATAAAAAATGATTGTTTGCAATTTTGACATTCCGCAAAGTGCTTTAGAGAAAATGGCTCAACATCAATGTGATGAACACTGGGTGATCTGAGATGCGACATTCCTACATTTGCAGTCACGCGCTTCCACTGCCCCATTAACTCATCATTAGGATCGATGATAGCCAAACTCGGTCTAGTCGTAATCCGCTTTTTGAGTAGTGCGTGAGATAAATATGTACCATGAATACCACCACCTATGATAAGCCATTCTAATATACTTTTACGAAATTGCATGGTATCGTTAGTATAATCTGAGGTTCATGATTTAAGAACCCCAGTTTGGCCACGGATCATCAAAAAGAATTCCACGGTGATACCCTTCTATTTCGTCGGCATCACACAAACACATTTCCAATTCTTTCTGTAATTGTTCTTTATCAAGATTTTGGCCGATGAGCACTAACTCATTCATACGATCGCCAAACTCTCTTGTCCAACGGCTCATGATTCTCTCTTCATTAGCCTGAAAAGCTGGATGTTGATTTCTCTCCATCTTTGATAGAGAGTCCCACCAGACCCCGGCAGGTTCTGCATTAAGAGAACCTCCCGCCTGACTCCAATTAATGGCTTGGTCAGGGCGGGAGGCAATCCACATGAGGCCTTTAGATCGCACTACGTTAGTGGGCCAATTATCACTTATATATTTCCAAAAGCGAGCAGGATGAAATGGCTTTGGGTTACGAAATACTATTGAGCTTATGCCATATTCTTCGGTTTCAGGAGTGTGTTCGTTTTCTAATTCTCGAATCCATCCCGCTGATTGCGATGTCGTTTCGTAGTCGAACAAATTCGTATCAAGAACTTCCTGCAAATTTACATTGCTGTGCTTAGTTCGAATAATTTTAGCACCTGGATTTAACCTCCTGATCATTGCTTCGATACTATCAAGTTGTTTGCCGGACACTAAATCCGTTTTATTAAGTAAGATAACATTAGCAAATTCTACCTGATCTATAAGCAGATGCACAATGTTTCTTTCATCCTCCTCAGTTTCGTGCCAGCCACGATCAATTAGAGTTTCAAGAGATTCCAGATTACTGTAAAAATTGGATGCATCAACTACAGTAACCAACGTGTCTAATTTGCTTATTTCAGATAAGTTCACCGGTAAATCAGGCATATCGAAATAAAAAGTCTGCGCTACAGGCAAGGGTTCGGATATCCCCGTACTCTCAATCAATAAATAGTCAAATCTACCTTCCTGTGCTAATCGCCCTACTTCTTCAATCAAATCTTCTCTAAGTGTACAACAAATACACCCATTACTCATTTCAACTAACTTCTCTTCGGTACGGGATAAGGCTCCGGTATCTTCTACAAGTCTGGAATCGATATTAACCTCGCTCATGTCATTTACTATGACGGCAACTTTGAGGTCTTGTTTGTTGTGTAGAATGTGGTTTAGAAGTGTTGTTTTGCCGGATCCAAGAAATCCACTCAACACAGTAACAGGAAGACGCTTCATAAAATTATCAAGGGGTTTATAATGCAACTAAGTTGCAAATATAACACCCCTTAACCTATAGCGCAACTAAGTTGCACTTTCAAAGCCATTATTTATTTGATATAAAATCATTGATGTCCGGTAAAACTTTTGCTACACACATGTAATAATTTAAAAATCAATACCTTAAAAGAGACCTCTCCCCCTG
>SKIC01000250.1 GCA_007116685.1 Balneolales bacterium | reverse complement strand
ATCGGGAGCAATGGGTAAGGAGAAAGTTCATTTCCAAGCACCCGATTCTGATTTGCTGAAAGAAGAAATGACCCGATTCATAGATTGGTTCAATAACAGTAAAAATGACTTGGTGATTAAAGCTGCAATTGCACATTTGTGGTTTGTGACTATTCATCCCTTTGATGATGGAAATGGGAGGATAGCACGAGCATTAACAGACATGCTTCTTGCTCAGTCTGACAAAAGTAACCAACGTTTCTATAGTATGTCTGCTCAAATTAGAATAGAACGGAAGCATTATTATGAGATATTGGAAAAAACTCAAAAAGGAAATTTAGATATAACAGATTGGATTGTATGGTTTTTGAACTGCTTGATAAATTCTTTGATAGCTACAGATTCAATACTTACAAGAGTACTATTCAAAGCTGAGTTCTGGCAAAAACACATAGATACAGCAATAAATGATCGTCAAAGAAAATTGCTGAATAAAATAATGGATGGGTTTGAAGGTAAATTAACATCTTCAAAATGGGCGAAAATTGCAAAATGCTCAAAAGATTCTGCTGTTAGGGATATTAATGACCTAATTGAGAAAGGGATATTGCAAAAAGAAGCCGCAGGAGGAAGAAGTACAAATTACGAACTGATAGGAATGTCAGCAGCTAATCGAGTAGACGGCCGTGAACAGTAAGCTCACGGTGCGCCTCTCACACCACCGTACGTACGGGTCGCGTATACGGCGGTTCGTTATCCATCATTTCAACCGCTCTATTTCAGGCATTTTGCTTTACGGTTCTCCGAATCTCCGACAAATCAGGGCAAACTATGCGGAGGGGTAAGCGTTAGTTTCTTATATCCTTATATGACCGCCCTTCCGCACAAATGCTGAGACGTCACGTTTCAATAGTACAAACTTCAACTAATCAGCATAAAAAAAGGTCTTTCAAGAATTATACTCAAAAGACCTTTTTTTCAATCAAACGATGTTAACCCAATTTGTCATCAACCGACATTTTCCCGGGTCCGGTCATGTAGAGGGCCAGAGATGCCAGTAGGAGCAACAGATCCAATCTCATTGCTCTGAAAATGCTATCGGCGTCTAGCTTTGTAGTTAAAATGGCTACTACCATAATAACGACCATCAATAATGCAGGAATTTCGATTTTAAATCCTGTGAGAATCATTATGCCACCTACAAATTCTACAATAGCGACTACCCAAGCCATCAATCCCGCCATTGGGATGCCGATATTTCCAAAAAACTGTGTTGTACCTTCGATACCCGTTAGTTTTCCCCAGCCGGCATAAATGAATATGAGACCGACTCCGATGCGTAACAGCAGTAATGCTGCGTCTGTGTTTTTATAATCCAGTATACCCATGTTTCTAAAATTAGATTAGTGTTAAAGGGCGATTTTTTGCGCCATGCTATTCATCCATTATTCTCAAAATTATGAGAAATAGCAAGTGCAAGTGCCTGAATACCAATAACTATTGAGGATAATACCAACGTTCCAATTTCTATTTTCTGTCTTAATGTGTCCCCTACTGCTTTTTTCTCGTTTCTCGGGCATAAAAAAAGCCTGATTGAACAAAATCAATCAGGCTTTTGGGAAGAGAAATTTTTCTTACAGGAGGATACCACCGATAGAAGCAATCAATCCGGCGAAAATCAAAGCAACGGTGTTGATTACCTTGATAAGCGGGTTGATAGAAGGACCGGCAGTGTCTTTGTAAGGATCACCAACGGTATCACCTACAACAGCCGCAGCGTGCGCTTCTGAGCCTTTTCCGCCATGGAAACCATCTTCGATGTATTTCTTGGCATTATCCCAGGCGCCACCACCGTTTGACATCATCAGGGCAACCATCAAACCGGATGCAATAACACCAATCAGCAATCCACCAAGCGCTAAAGGACCCCAAAGGATACCTACAATCAGCGGAGCAAAAACGGCTAACAAACCAGGAATCACCATTTCGCGTAATGCCGAAGCGGTAACGATATCTACACAAGTACCATATTCCGGCTTTGTTTCGCCTTTCATGATGCCCGGCATTTCACGGAACTGACGGCGAACTTCTTCAATAACAGCACCGGCTGCTTTTCCTACAGATTCCATCAGGAAGGAAGCAAACAGGAATGGCAGCATAGCACCAATAAATAATCCAACAAGAACGATGGGATCATTCAGTAAAAACTGGGTTTCATAACCAGCTTTTTCGAGATTGAAAATATAATCGGCAAAGAGAACCAGAGCGGCGAGAGCGGCGGAACCAATGGCATAACCTTTGGTTACGGCTTTGGTTGTGTTACCAACCGCATCCAATGCATCGGTGTTTTCACGAACGCTTTCCGGCAGGTTACTCATCTCAGCAATACCACCGGCATTATCGGTGATTGGTCCATAAGTATCCATCGCGATAATCATACCGGTTACCGAAAGCATCGCCACAGCGGCTACAGCAATTCCGTAGAGTCCGGCAAAGGTGTAGGAGAGAAACAAGGCAAGAATCAGAATCAACGTTGGTACAAGCGTACTTTCCATACCAACGGCCAAACCACTGATGATGTTCGTAGCAGATCCGGTTTCAGAAGCTTTCGCAATCTTTTTAACCGGGCTGTATTTGGTAGAGGTGTAGTATTCAGTAATCAGAACAAGACCAATCACAACCAAAATACCAACCACAGATGCCATGAAAAGGCTAAGCCAGGTTGTTCCGGCAGGTGTTCCACCAATTCCTGCGAAGTCAAAGTCAACAAACATCGCGTGCGTAATCCATGCAAAACCGGCAATGGAAATAGCAGCACTTGCGTACATCCCTTTATAGAGGGCTTTCATGATGTTGTTGTCTTTACCCATGCGGACAAAGAACACAGAAATAATACTAGCGATAATAGCAAAGGCTCCCAAATACAATGGATAAGTTACAAGTTCAGTAACTCCCATTACGTCCGGTAAAAGAAAACCAAGAAGTACCGCACCAATAGCCGTTACAGCATAGGTTTCGAACAAATCAGCGCCCATTCCGGCACAGTCACCAACGTTGTCACCAACGTTATCAGCAATTACAGCAGGGTTACGTGGGTCATCTTCAGGAATTCCCGCTTCCACTTTACCTACAAGGTCAGCGCCTACGTCAGCCGCCTTGGTGTAAATACCACCGCCCACACGAGCGAACAGGGAAATCAAACAGGAACCAAAGGCAAAACCTACGAGAGGATTAACGGGATCTTCAAGACCCAAAACGCCATGGAATAAGAAAAAGAAACCGGCAACACCGAGAAGAGCAAGACCGGCAACGGCTAATCCGGCAACGGCACCACCATTAAACGCCAATTTCAAGGCTCCGGCCAAGCCTGTTTTTGCTGCTTCAGCAACACGTACGTTTGAACGAACAGCAATGGTCATACCTGCGTAACCGCTAAGTGCAGAGAACAAAGCACCTACGGCAAAGCCGGCGGTTGTCCACCACCAGGTAGTAGCGCTCAAATCCAAAGTACCTGTTTGAGCCAACACAGAGATAAGTGCAAAAAGAGCAATAATGGCAACAGCTACATAAGTAATGGTTGTGTACTGGCGATTCATATAGGCGCTAGCACCTTCTTTTACAGCGTCTGCGATGCTGTTCATTTTTTCATCTCCGGCAGGTGCTTTCAATACTGATTTTGCCAAGACAAAAGCCGCAAGCAAAGCAACAATCGCTGCGAGAGGAGTAAGAATTAATAAATCCACGTGATTATCCTGTTTTTTTTAAAAACTTATTTTTATATCACTTGCCCCAAAAACTGATCACATTTAAAGCGTTTAAGGCAAGGCACGAATGTTACGACAGAAGCCATAAATCTGCAAGAATAATAAATTCAACGAGATTTGGTCTGAGGGAGAATTGTTTGAAGCCCAAAATCGAATTTTGTTTGATAGTCAAAACTATTTAGTAAGTTAGCAATCATGAGTTTTCTACTTCGATTCACACCTCTTTTGCTTTGCTTACTTTTGATTGATTTCACTGGTTATGCTCAGCAATTTCCGATCCGGTCTTATTCCATTGAGGATGGTTTGAGCCAATCGGTTGTTACGGCAATTACTCAATCTGCTGACGGCTATTTATGGATTGGTACCGAATACGGAATTAGCCGCTATGACGGTTTTCAATTTGATAATTTCCATTCTGATGACGGACTGGCTTCAAATAATATTCTGTACCTGACCAACACTCCCACAGATTCCCTTTTAGTGGCTACCTCATCCGGAGTTTCGGTATTTGATGGGGTAGGATTTCAAGCCTGGAATCGAGCCCGATTTGCCGCCGATTTTCCAATCACGAAAATCTCATTTTCTGATGAGGACTTTTGGTTGGCCACTGATGGACATGGCCTTTATCAAAAAACTTCAGCTGGCGAAATCACCCATTATGATGAAACCCAAGGACTGCCCTCGAATCGGGTACATGACCTGCTCCCCGATGAACATGGAGGACTCTGGATTGCTACACACCAAGGTTTGGCTTATTTAGCTGATGGCACACTCGAAACCCTTGAAGAAACAAGGGATATTCACATTCATGTTTTGTCTTACACTGCAAATGGAAATGTGATATCTGGCACGGAAGAAGGTTTAATCTTTATAAGATTGGCCGATGAAACGCTCAGCGCTCAGTTTTTTACCGTGGATGACGGATTAGCTGACAACACCATTCGAAGCCTGACTCTGGACCACGAAAACGGGCTTTGGATAGGGACAGAAAACGGTATCTCATATTATAAAGACGATGAGATTCAAAATTACTCCGAGCTGCAAGGCTTATCGAACACCATTGTAATTTCCGGCTTTCTGGATCGGGAGCAAATGATGTGGTTTGGGACCTACGGAGGTGGAATAAATGTATTTCCGGGCAGATATGCTGAGTTGTTTACTACCGACCATGGTTTATCAAACAACGTAATTACATCCTTCGCAGAACTGGATGATGGGCGAATTTGGACTGCAACTTTTGGCGGTGGCATCACTGAATTTAATGAGGACGGAAAGCGTATCATCCGCAGAGAGCAAGGATTGACAGATAACCGGGTTTTTACGCTTTTCAAAGATTCCCGCAGCCGAATATGGATTGGTACCCAATCAGGAATCAGCCGTTACCAAAATGGAGAGTTCGTTACTATTGATGAAAGTGATGCCGTTACAGGTGGCAAAGTTCGGGCCATCAGAGAAACACAAGACGGCTCATTCTGGATAGGAACCTACGGCAATGGCGCTGTACGATTCAGTAATGATGGAATTACACGATATAATACTGAAAACAGCCTGCCAAACGATATCGTCATGAATATTCTGGAGAGCCGGAACGGTGATATTCACCTGGCAACCTATGGCGGACTCGTAACGAAATCCAACAACAATTTTGAAGTTCTGGATGTTGAGCGCGGACTCACTCATAATTCGGTAATTCACTTATATGAAGACGAAAACGAAATTTTGTGGATTTCAACTTTTCGTGGAATTACCATGCTTAAAAATGGAGAAATCAGAACGATTACAGTATCAGATGGTATGCCGGATAACGTTTGTTATTTCGTTAATCAGGATGAATTCGGCAATTATTGGGTGGGCACAAACCGAGGTCTCACTCGTTTGCGATTTGACGGAAATCCCATGACATCCAACTTTGCTCTGGAAACCTTCACCACCGAATCCATGATGGTCTCAAACGAAGCTAATTCGGGGGCTGTGTTTACAGATAGTTCTAACAGAATGTGGATTGGTACGGTGGGCGGCATCACCAGGATTACTCCACGATTGCTACCGGAACCATCGGGTCCGCCCTTAGTGCACATGCGCCATGTACAGGTTTTCGACAGATATTATCATCCGAACACAGAATTACGCTTAAAACATGATGAAAATTTCATCGCATTTTCATTTACCGCTATTTCTCTCAGAGCACCCTCACAAATTCGCTTTGAGTACAGACTAAGGGGTGTAGATTCGGGATGGAATCAAACCCGGCAACGGGAAGCCAGATACACAACTTTGCCCCACGGCAATCACACTTTCGAAGTGAGAGCATTTGATCATCATGGCCAGCAGGCACCGGTTACTGCATCGGTTCAATTTCAAATTGCTCCGCCTTTTTGGTTGCAGACATGGTTTATTCTACTTGTCATCTCTGCGCTTCTGGGCTTGATTTATCTGATTTACTACAATTACAAAGTCTCCAAACAGGTTGACTTGGAGCGCGTTCGAATTCGCATAGCTTCGGATTTACATGATGATGTAGGTGCCAGTTTATCGGAAATCGCCCTGCAAACCGATTTACTGCAAGCCATCTCCCCTCCCGGCGATTTACAAGATACCGTAGCCCAAATCGGGGAGCTCTCCCGAAATATCGTAACCACTATGGATGATATCGTTTGGTCGATTGATGCTCGTAACGATTCTGCCGGCGATCTCACCGATCGTATTCAGGATTATGCCACGGCGGTTTTATTGTCACGAAATATCGGGGTTTCTTATGATTTCTCCGGCACCGAAAACGAATTACGGTTGCCTGTGGAGGTTCGCCAAAATCTTTATCTGATTTATAAAGAAGCCGTCAATAATATCGCCAAACACGCCAATGCCAATCAGGTTGAAATTTCATTGAATATGAATGGTGATCACTTTTTAATGAGCATCAAAGATGATGGCTCGGGCGAAATCCGAAACAGGCCGGGTGGGCAAGGATTAAAAAATATGAAGATGCGCGCCGCAAGAATTGGCGCTTCATTTCGTATGTATAATGAGAACGGCACCACGATTGAAATCAAAAAATAACCATGTCTGAAAAAAAACATATCGCCATTGTAGAAGACAATGTGAAAATCAGAAGCCTGATACAAAAATTTCTGAATTTGCAGGAGGATATGGCCTGTAGCATAACAGAATCATCAGTGGAAAGTTTTTTGGAACACATCAAAGAAAATAAAGCTCCGGATGTGGTTTTGATGGATATCAATTTGGAGGGGATGACCGGAATTGAAGGGATGAAAATCATCAAGGAGCAATATCCGGATGTGGAAATCATTATGCTTACAGTCTATCACGATTCCCATAAAATATTCGATTCCCTAAAAGCCGGTGCCTCAGGTTATTTGCTCAAACACACCTCCCTGCCCGAAATTAAAGAGGCCATAGAAATGGTGATGAAAGGTGGCTCACCAATGTCTCCGCAAATCGCACGAAAAGTAATCACCTATTTTCAACCCAAAACTGAACAAAAACCGGATTCCGGGCTCACACCCAGAGAACATGAAATTGTGAAAGGCTTGGTTGACGGACTGAGTTATAAACTGATTGCTGATCGCATGGATATATCTATTGACACCGTCCGAGCCCACATCAGAAACATCTACAAAAAACTCCAGGTAAACTCCAAAGCCGAAGTAATTGCGAAATCACTCAAAGGTGAAATCTAACGCATTTTTTTTGATTGATATCCGACTAAAATAAAAAATCATTCACGTTTGCTTTACCTCCCCCTAAATCCCCCGCCAAAGGCAGGGGACTTGAAGAAAGTCTGGAGT
>SKIC01000094.1 GCA_007116685.1 Balneolales bacterium | reverse complement strand
CTGAGATAACGCACCTTTAATCACATCTTCGTTTTCCTGCGTATTGTACGTACAAGTGCTGTAGATTAGGTGTCCGCCCACTTTTAGCGAAGGCCAAATATCCTCCAATATCCTGTTTTGCCGAGCCGAGCAAAACGCAACCTGATCTTCCGACCATTCCGAAATTGCATCAGAATCCCGGCGAAATAACCCCTCACCAGAACAGGGAGCATCAACAAAAATGAAATCAAAAAACTCTTTTAGTGGCTGAAATTCAGATGGGTCATTATGGGTGATAACCACATTTTCTGCGCCCCATTTGGTCATATTTTCTTCAAGGATGGATAAGCGGCTCCGAATAACCTCATTGGAAACGAGCAAATCATCACTTTTCTTAAGGGAAGCGATATGTGTTGATTTGCCACCGGGAGCAGCACATAAATCCAGAATTTTTTCTGGGTCTTCAGAATGTGGTAATCTCCTCCAAACTTCTCCCAAAATCATGGATGAAGCCTCTTGCACGTAATACGCACCCGCATGGAAATGAGGATCAAGTGTAAAAACCGGACGTTCACTTAAATATCGTCCCAAAGGCTCCCAAACCACACGCTTATCGGGCTGATTGGGTGGTAATTTTGAGGGATTCAGGCGAATACTTACCGGTGCCTCTTCATCCATCGCACTAAGCAAATATTCGGATTGGGAACCCAGTGCTGCCTTAAGTTGCTTCACAAAAGAATCAGGTAAAAAATCAGCACCGGATCTCACAAGATTACATCCTAACTAAACACATCTTTAATCTTTCCGAAAAAACCTTTCTCAGAAGTCTCTTCGTGCTTATTTGGGTCGAAGTTTTTGGAATTTTTAAGTGTCTTTAATATATCTGCTTCAGCGTCGGACACTTTCTTTGGCATATAAACATTTATGCGCACATACTGATCTCCGTACTGATGAGTATCCAGGCTTTTGATTCCTTTTTCTCTCATTCGGAGCATTTTACCTGGTTGTGTACCTTTGTCAATTTTCAGCTTAGCTTTGCCTTTAAGCGTCGGTACTTCTACTTCGGTTCCCATTATCGCATCAGGAATGCTGATAGTGAGATCGAAAAAGATATCATCGCCTTCTCGGGTGAAGTGCTCATGCTCTTTTTCTTCGATTAAAACAATCAAACTACCCGCAGGGCCACCACGCATACCGGCATTACCCTGACCTCTTAAGGTGATGTAATTTCCTTTTTTTACCCCGGCCGGAACCTGGATTTTCACCTGTTCCTCGCCTTTGTAGCGGCCTTCGCCATTACATTTCTTACATCGGTTTTTGATGGTTCGTCCTTCGCCATGGCAGGTTGGGCAAGGCTGTACATTTACAAACTGTCCAAACATGGTTCTGGAAACCTGACGTACCTCTCCCATTCCATTACAGGTAGGGCAAGTCATAAAATCGGCATCCGTCTCAGCACCGGTTCCCTTACAGGAATCACACGTAATGTGTTTTTTTACCTTGAGTGTTTTTTCAACGCCTTCAGCAATTTCTTCCATAGAGAGCTCCAGCCGGATTTTTATATCCTCACCCGGTCGTCCGGCACGGCGTCTGCCGCCACGTTGTCTTCCACCAAAGGGGTCTCCGCCGCCACCAAAAATATCACTGCCAAAAATATCTGAGAAGCGACTGAAAATATCGTCGAAACTGACGTCGTCGTAGTTCATACCACCGCCGCCAAAGCCACCGGCATTCATACCAGCGTGACCAAAACGATCGTATCTGGCTCTCTTGTCAGGATCTTTCAATACATCAAAAGCCTCTGCTGCTTCCTTAAACTTTTTTTCCGCTTCCGGATCATCAGTGTTCCTGTCCGGATGGAATTGCATGGCTTTTTTACGATATGCTTTTTTGAGTTCATCGGTGGTAGCACTTTTACTAACACCCAATACCTCGTAATAATCTCTTTTTGACATTTTATTTTGTGTTGTTTGCTATATATCCCTGAATATGAAAATTACTGGCTAACGATAACTTTTGCGTGTTTGATTACTTTATCTCCGATTTTGTAGCCGGTCTCTAAAACTTTTAAAACCGTATCTGAGGGAACAGAATCATCAGGAGCCGGTTGTCGGAGCAGTGCATCGTGGATGTCCACATTAAACGGCACATTTTCTTCCTCAATTGCTTCAACACCATATTCACTCAGAATACGTTCGAACTTTTCTGCAACCATATTGATGCCTTCCAGGAAACCTTTGTCCACTTTTTGTGGATCAGCGGCATCTAAGGATCGCTGTAAATCATCACGCACAGGCAGGAATTTTTCTAAAGCCTCAATTTTGGCATCTGTAAAGTACGCTAATCTTTCTTTTTGAGTTCGGCGCTTGAGGTTTTCAAACTCAGCAACTTTTCTCAGTAAAGCATCTTTACTGCTTTGTAATTCGGCAGTTAGTTTTTCGATGATTTCAGTCTGAGCGTCGGTTCCTATTTCCTCAGAAGTAACTTCTTCGTTTTCAACTGTTTCTTCAAGATGATCTGAAGTTTCAGGGGTTTCCTGATTCAATTCTTTTTCTTCGTTTTGTATGTCTGACATTGTCGTGTAAATATTAGTTATTCGTAAAAATTCTGTTTTGTGAATCTGTTGGCCAATTGCTCAACAAGAGCCACCATTCGGGCGTAATCCATACGGGTTGGGCCCACTAATCCTATAGTCCCCTGCGCTGTTCCTATAGAATAATTTGCAGATACAACGCTGCATTTTTCTGCCTGGGGGATTTTATTCTCGCTACCAATCCTCACCTTAACATCTCCTTCTGCTATCGTGGAGTCGTTTTTACTATCGAGGATGTGGATGATTAAATCGTCGTTTTCCACTAACTCAACAATGCTTCGATACATGCTGAGATCGGTGAATTCCGGCTGCATTGCCATGTATTCAATACCGCCGAATTGGAAATTTCTATGTTTATGATCTTCGAAAATGGTATCAGCGCTGTCAATAAAAACCCGAATTAATCCGGTATTATCATTTTGATAATCATCAGAGAGCATTTCATGAATCTTATCTGAAATTTCTCTCAAAGTATAACCGGACAAACGCTCATTTAATACACGAGCTACATCATCCAGATTGGTTCTTTCCAAACGCGTTTCCACTTCCATAGTAAGCGTTCTGACCAAACCACTTTCTATGGTGAGCACAATCATCATTCTATGCTCTGAAAGGCTGATAAGCTCAATTTTTCGGAATACCCCATCTGCAAGTGCAGGCGCAATTACAATGGCTAAAAGATTGGTCATTCTCGCCAAAGCCTTTGCCGCTCCACGCACCGCATCATCAATATCAACTTTGATGATAGAGTTTATTTGATCCAGCGTTTGTTGCTCCGTTTGGGATAAACCAGGGACTTTCATGAGCGCATTTACATAAAAACGGTAACCTAAATCAGTTGGTACTCTGCCTGCTGAGGTATGCGGATGATCCAGCAAGCCCTTTGATTCCAGGCTGTTCATGGTATTACGAACCGTAGCAGAACTGATGTTTAAATTATGCTTCTCTACCAGCGTTTTCGACGCAACCGGGTTGGCCGAAACGATGAAATTTTGAATAATGTATTCGAGTAATTCCTGCTCCCTGTTACTAAGCTCCGGATACGAAGTAGGGTTCATGAGACAAGCAACTGGTTTGATTTGTTTTCAGCCTTGTAAAATACAAAATTCTGATGGAAAGATGTAGTATGTATATCTGAGCTTAACTCAGTCATGAATAACATATATTTTACCGCATTTAAACCAACCGTAATCAATTGTTTTGCTTAGACCTGACAAGCCATTATTTTAAAGTTGAATCTTGCACATCAAGTCTCACCCTTCCCGATTCTCAGCAATTATTTTTTGATACGCTTCGAGAACACCTTTTGTGGTTTCATTTTCTAATGATTCTGAAATCTCATGCACTTTAGGGATGGCATTTGCCGGAGCAAAGGCTTTAGCTGCTCTCTTCAAGGCATTAATATCTCCCGAACTATCTCCGATATAGGCGATTTCTTCCAATGGAATTCCGGTATAGTTGGATATGTGTTCCAAACCCACTCCTTTGTGGCAATATTTGCAAATGATATTAATGGATACCGGAGTCATGTGCACTTCAAAATCTTCGTAACTATCTTCTACTTTTTTACGTGCTCGCTCAAATAAATCTTTGATATGTTCTTCGTTAAGACTCACTAATCCCACATCAGTGTGTTTGGTGAATTCCATATTCACGCCTTGGTAAACAGGAATCAATTCCTGCTCGGCGAATAAGAGAAGTTCTTCTTTTTGCTTTTGGATGTCTTCTGTAAAAAAACGGGAGAACTCCAGCGTATGAGTGACAGGGTCAAATAATCCTCCCCCACTTTCAAACACGAATGGTCTGCTGATGTTCAACCACTGAGCCACAGCTTCGGCATAAGGATAAGGTCGCCCGGTTAGCAGGGTCAGTTCAGGAATGGTCTCATCGTTTTTACTTTGTGCTTGCAGATTGCGAATTTCGGTAATGGTTTCCCAATTCGGAGTGACAAAAGGTTCGGTTATACAGCCGTCTATATCAAGAACAAAAAGTTTGATCATCTAAGTAAATTTTTCGGGGTAGTTATTAAAAATGGTTTGTCTTCAAAAAAGAAATAAACCCAGACCAAAGAATCGTTTCAAAGTTGTGTGCTAATCTTTGTTTGAAAAAACACTGGGGAGCATGGCATAAATCAACAGAAGGAAAAATGCGAATCCGGCAAACCATTGATATTGATTTCTGAAATCAACCAATTCTTCAGTGGCAAAAGCACTGCGCTCTAATTGGGTTAATTTATTGAGAAACCCATCCAAGCCCTGAGCGGCACGGGTGATTTCATAATATTCACCACCGGTAGCACTGGCCATTTGACGCATAATATCCGGTTCCAGTCGGGTTGTAACCACTCTGCCCTGCCGGTCTCGATGCATATCTATCAGTTCTCCCGTTTGCTGATTAAAAACGGGAATGTTAGCGCCATCAGTGGTTCCAATTCCAACGGTATAGATAAATATTCCATCCTCCTGGAATTTTGCCAATTCTTCAGAAATATCCGGGCCATAATCTTCGCCATCAGAAAAAAACAATAACACTTGCGCCGCTTGCGAACCTTGATTTCTTACGTCCATAAACGCTTCATGAGATGTTCTCAAAGCATTCCTGAAATTTGTACCCTGTGCCGACATCAATTCAGGGGAGGATATATCCAAAAACATTCTGAATGCACCATAATCATTGGTTAATGGCACCTGGAAAAATGCGGAAGAAGTAAATACAACCAAACCAACTCTATCGCCGGTAAGTCGTTCCATCAATCGTAAAATTTCAAACCTGGCTTTATCAAGGCGGTTCGGGCGCACATCCTGAGCCAACATGCTTCTGGAAACATCGAGAGCGACAATCAAATCCACACCATCTCTCTCTACTTCTCTGATTTCCATACCAATTTTTGGTCCGGCAAGTGCGATAATTAAAAAAGTGAAAGCCACATAGCGTAGGCTTATCCTGATTTTACGCAGAAGCGGTGGCGTAGCGGTGGTTAGAGAAGCAAGTAATTCAGGGGAAAAATAGGTTTCGTTTTTCCTGGCGTAGTATTTCCGCAAATACCATTCGCCAACTATAAAAGCGGGTACCAAAAGTAGAAGCCAAAGATATGTAGCGTTTTCCCAAATCATTTTGCAATAAACACCAATTGCACATCCATCAAATTGGTTCCTGTTGGACCTGTGAGTAATAAATCGTCCATAGCCTCAAAAAACGAGAAGGAGTCATTATTTTTTAGGAAAGATTCCGGAGCCAGATCTTTTTTCCGGGCAATCAAAGCGGTATTTGAGGTACAAAATGCTCCAGCAGCATTCGTTTCACCGTCTTTGCCATCTGTCCCTGCACTTAACATAGTGATATGATGTTGCCCTTCTATAGCCATTGCCGTTGCCAAAGCAATTTCAAGATTTCTTCCGCCTTTTCCTTTGCCGGTTACTTTTACGGTGCTTTCTCCATAAAAAACCAATAAAGCCGGCTTGGCAACTTCTTCATCTCGAGCCAGAACGGCTATGGCTTTTGCTGAAATTTCACGGGCAGCCACTCGCGCATCGTTGGCGTAAGCCGAAGGGGCAAGCCAGGTGTTTAACTCATATTTCTCACCCAAACGTGCAAATTCTTCAGCCAATATTCGAGCCGTGCTAATCATATAGGTATGGCAATCAGAATAGCCGGAAAAATCAGTTAAACGCTCATTTCTTTTGGCTTTGCTTCGCAGATAAGTAACTACGTGATAGGGCAATTTCGATTGTAGGGCATATTTCTGTATAAGATGCCAGGCATTTTCAAACGTTTTGCTTGTTGGCACAAGAGGTCCGGAGCCAATAAATTCGGGGTCATCATCAGGCACATCAGAGATTAATAAATTGTGAATCGTGACACCCTGTAAGTGAGCCAACATTTGCCCGCCTTTTATATCAGAAAGATGAATCCGAACGGTATTCATTTCCTGAATGCTCATGCCCGATTTGAGTAAAGCCTGCCAGGTTTGTTGTATTTCCTCAATCGTCAATCCTTCAGCAGGTTTACAAAGTAAGGCTGAAGAGCCTCCACTCATCAGATAAATTACTACATCGTTAGGCTGCACCTCATTCATGGTAGCAAGCATTTCAAGAGTTGCTGTTTCTGAAGAGTCGTCGGGTATAGGATGAGAGGCTTCGAAAGTTTGAATAATTTTAGTCTCAATCTCACTTCCTTGCGGTACAATCACAATTCCGTCGTAGATGATATCAGACAAAATCGTTTCCAATGCTCTTGCCATTCTCCCGGCAGCTTTGCCTGATCCGAATACCCATAATTTTTGCCCTTTGACCAGTGTGAATGATGATTCACCTATCGTTATCAAATCGCCCATTCTGCTCACATTATTATGTATAGCATGCTCCGGTCTTTGCAAGCGTAAACCTTTTTTGAAGATTTTCGCCGCTAATTTTTTCTGCTGATTAAAAATTGATGTATCCAATTTTATACTAGTAAAATCAAAAATTATGGGTGTGAACTTGCCCGGCAAATTCATTCAAATCGGTTCCCTAAGATATCGAATCCGTATCTTACATTAAAAGTTTCCTTAGCTAATGAACCCTATCGATTTAATTTAAGTTTGGATGTGCTGTTTTGTATCTTTAAAGGCTGTTGAACAAGTCAATTTAGTCTCCCATAACAACATTCTAAGCTCATTAAATGGATAAACTTCACATATATAATACGCTAAGCCGAAGCAAAGAAGTATTTACTCCGCTCAAGGAGAATTTCGTAAGTATGTATGTGTGCGGTCCAACGGTTTACGGTGATGCACATTTAGGACACGCCAAAAGTTATCTCGCTTTTGATGTGGTTGTCCGATATCTGCGTGATTGAGATTAGCAGGTACGATATGTTCAGAATATCACGGACGTTGGCCATTTGACGGATGATGCCGACGAGGGCGAAGATAAACTTGCCAAGCAATCTCGCAAAGAGCGCAAGGAGCCTATGGAAATCGCCGAAAAATACACCTACAACTTTTTTCGGGATATGGAT
>SKIC01000243.1 GCA_007116685.1 Balneolales bacterium | reverse complement strand
ATCTGATGATAACCAGACGTTCTACGCTTCTTGAGTTGTTAACGGATACCGATTGCCCATCAGCTCGCATATATACTTTATAGAGATATACTCCATTTGCTAACCTATCGCCATCTTCGTCGGTACCATCCCACATCATCATGTTCCAACCGATTTGGAGGTGTCCATCGCGTAAAAGATGAGGTTCATTTAAAATATCGAAAGTTCTGACGGGTTGCCCGCTTGGTGTGAAGATTCTCAATCGTAAATCTTCTACCTGTTCAACACTTTTACCACTCAATTCAAAAGCAAATGTGGTAAAGTTTGACATCGGGTTTGGATACGGATAAAATGAGCTAATACCAGAATCTTGAGTAACTCTGAAACTAATGGTATATCCTTGCGTGCCATCTGCTGTGTTCAAGCTTCTGTCTCGGGCAAGAACTCTCATAGTAAATACACTGTCTTGAACTCCGCTAAAATCAGGTCTGAATTGTGCAAAAGCTTCGTTTCTTCTTTCAGGATCTGAACTTGCCGGTTCAAAGACTATTTCAGGAGAATCAGGAGTAAATACTTGTTTATTAGCTTCATTGTCTCCGGCAAATAACTCAATTTCCAATAAGGATTCATTTGAAAGCCTCAAAAACGGGTTATCATCTCGCCAGTGTATATCAATTACAGGCATGGACTGAACAAAAGGCAATTCGGGATTATTGATATCCGTAATTGGAGCAGAAACCGGGGGTAAATATCTGTTATCAACAAAAACTTCTACTCTAGGTGCCGTTGTATCAGGAACCACCTCAAAAGTATGGTTATAGAAGTTATTGTATTGATATAAGTCCGGAATTTCATCGCTAATCTCAACAAAAAGCTGATGCGTTCCAACTCTGCCGATAGTTTCAACCGAGGCGCTTGTTCTCGCTAATTCTCCCGCCCGTATATTATATAGAGTATCAGCGCTTAAAAATATCGGACCTGTATTATAACTATGATAATACCTGATAATCGCAGAATCTGCATCCGTGATACCAACGTTTTGAACGTCCATCTCAAACTTGTAGACGAAGCCTTCCTCTACTGCATTTTCTTGCGTAACTACCAAATTTGGATTTAGCGCCAATTCAGGAACGGGATCATACCTGACACGCCATTGATTTAACTGTGGAGTTGCTTGGCGAGACTGATCTATAAAACGAGCTTCAATCTTCAAGTACGGATACTCTCTTGCATTGATATTTTCCAAAGAGCTGGATGTTTCTGGCTGAAAACCACCAAATGTAGTTATATAAACCGGATTAGATCTTCGAGTTCGCAAACCATAAACATCGTACTGGATTTGACCATTATTGCTTCCCATATCGGCAAACGACTCAAAGGTATTCCATCGCTGGGCTGGCCCTATGAAAGGACTACTCATCACACCTTCAGGTTCATTAAAGGTCAATACCGTATCTCGCTCCACTGCACCAGTTCTGATAATATATTCAGAGACTTCAGAGGGATCGGATGCGCCTTTTCTACCAAATAAGATATAACCATCGGTAGCTCGTAGTTCAGATGGATTCAAACCATTAACACCGCCTCCGGCCTTGAAGCCCCCAACACTTCTGATAGCATTCATCAAGGCGGGAGTCATCAATTGGGCACTGGAACTAATCAGTCTGAAATTTCTAACTCGAATGATGACATAATCGCCTTGTCTGGCATTATTTAATGCACTTATGAATTGATTTGGCCCCTGTGCTCCCGGATTATCAAATATCCCGGCATGTAACATATAATGCTGATCTAATTCGATACGACCAGTATTTCCATTTATGATGATTACGTGAAAGCTTATTCGTCTTCTAGCGTATTCTACTCCATTTATGAAAACAGATGCAGGAAAATTCAAATCAACCGTTCGAGAATGTTCCCAGCTATTGGTATTTGCCCTGATTTCCATATTTACGGGCTGGAACTGAAACGTTCTAAAATCATATCCCAAAGATGGGGATAACTCGTTTTCGTCAAAAGTGGTATGGTTCTGCAACCACCATGTTCCTACTAAAGTTGTATCAACATGAAAAGAAGTTGTACGCCAATTTACTTCACCAGGCCTGTCAACTCTGCTTCTCCAAAAATATGTCTGATCTTGCTCTAATTGGCGAGAAGGCTCCCATCCAATAATAACATTATCGGAAATCACGCGCTCCTCAGGGATCAAAGGATTATTAAATGTACGAAGCGTGTCAATTTCAAAAACAAATTCTTCGCCATCCAATGCTGATGGAGAAGACACAATTAACTCAGGATTTAAGCTACTGACAACACCCTTATCCAAAGGATTAATAACGTCTACACCAGTGGAAAAAACGACCTGAGAGGTTGAAAATTCATTATTCGTTCGATCAGCTTCTTCCATCATTAATTCAGGATCTATCATGAAATCAAAATCATGAACGCCCGCATCGGTATCTCTCAAAGGAATTTCAAAGGCAACCGTTCGCGTTCTGGCTACGGGCTCAACTCTTTCAAACACTCTTCGAACCTGATTATCCGGAGTGGTATGCACCATTTCTAAATCCACTGTGGACTGCGTTCTTATGCCCAGATTTCTAAGGGTAACATCCATAATCATGGTTGAATCAGAAATATTTGCCGGATCTGGTGTAAAGGAAATTCCGTTGGGTTCAAAAGTATAGTCAGGCTTGGAAGGAAACACGAGGTTTATCGCCGGGTCGCCAAGGAAAATACTATTCTGCGCAAGTGCAAGGTCTCTGATATCCAGGAAGCTTGTTTGCCCGGCAACCAACCGTTGTTTGGCTACTCTATCCACGTGACCAAGGGTTCGAATGGTATCTTGAAAAACCGCTTCAAAAAAGCGCTCGGAATATTTGCTTAATGCAGAAATATATCCTTGCCCCGAACCCCCGATATATGCTACAGCAGCATTTGGTGCGAATACAAATTGCTCTGAAATAATTCGCTCTTGCGAATCTGTGAAAAGTCCAGAATAACAGCCTAATGAAAGAACTACTGAACTCCGATTTTGATTTTGAAAATTATTCGGATTATCGGTGAGTAAATCCCAAGAATCGGGAGAAGAGTGTCCAAAAAATTGCAGGATTAAAGTTCCTTCGTTAATAACTCTGTTAAGTTGCTCCCTTTGAGTTCCATCTAGCGGCTGATCACTGACTTTCCGAAACAAAACCGTATCTGCAGCAACGATTGATTCTGCCATACTATCAGCAAAACCTCTGTTAAGACCATACAGGCGATCCATCTCGGCAGTTGACCCATCCGGCCCGGTAAGCCCTCCACTTAAAAGGGCTACACGTTTTTGCCAAGGTTCCAAAGTTGGCCTAGGCGCTTCGTATCGTTGTACTTTATCTAGATATGCTCGTATTTCTTGCCCATTTCTAACAGTTAACCTACCGATAGGGATTCTAGGGGTCCAATCCTCAGGACCCGAATAATTCATTACAAACCAAGTATCAGAGGCTGGGCGGCCGAAAGTAGGGATTTCTATATCTGTAGGGAACTGATTCCTAAACTGTTGCCGGCTATCCCCAAGAATAAAAATGTATTCTGGTGGCACATCCCAATTATCTATAGCATAGTGGATGAACCTTCTAATAGCTATAGGCTCAGGCGAACCGTATGAAAATTGATTATATATATCGAAGGCATTTACCACCCTGGTTTCAAATCCATTTCTCTGCTGTCTATACTGAGCATATAGCTCGGCATCATTCATCAGTGATGCTCTGGTAATAATTACGAATTGACCTCTGTTGTCTGTATCGGTCAAATCATCTTCCACCGAATAACGCTGTATGCCTAAAACACTGCTGTATGCATTATTTCTGATTACGACATACTCTTCCCTCTGGCTAGCATTGATGGCATTTCTAAAGCTAGCTGTGCCTGATGCAGAGTCTACAACAGCCGGAAATACCGATTGGCTATTTTGATGATAAACCAAAACTTGATCGTCATGAGAAATATTTCTGAATCGAACTGTTTGCTGACTGTTCGATCTTAACCAAAAGCTCAAATAATTTTGTCCCTGACCAAGCGAAAAGCCACGAACATAGGACATTCGAATCCAATCCAAATACAAGCTGTTAGGTAAACTTTGATTTGACGATTGGTTAAACATTGCCAATCGAGCTTCTACTTTATCTAATTCTAGCAAACGAACTGTAGAGATATTTCCGCTAATGGTTCTTCCACCACGGTTTACCCATCCTACGGAACCAACAGTATGGAAATCAAATTGACCGTCTCTATCATGGAATAGCTGTAAGCTTACTTGCCGCTGTCCGCCAGTATAAGCATACAATCGGGCTTCAACCTTAATCAGTGAATCAGCAACTAAGAGATCAGAGACTGGCATTTCGAGTGAAAAGTTTTGTCTATCTCGCCCACCCAGACGAAAATCCTGCCAGAAAAAACCTGTGGCGTCCGAATATGTGGAGAGCTCACCAAGTTCCCCACTACCGTTATACCAATCGGTGTTTTCCTCTTCGAGATGAAGGGTATCCCGAAAACCGGTATAGAAATTTGTGGTTAGCACATTCTCTCTTGAAACAAATCGAGATGGTGTGTCCTCCGTACTCCAGCTTAGCCAATAGTAGGAATAATCAGTATATAAGCTTAAGTGCGTTGAAGGTTGATATTCGGGTCTGTATCTATATGCCCAATTTTCGTGCTTACCTGTATTTCGTTTGCCTATGAATCTGATTTTATCTCCCGAAACCAAATTACCCGGTGTATTTTTAATTATTTCAATGGGCACTTGTTCGCCACGGTAAAAGAGACGTAAATCGCTTTCCGGGATTTGATCGTTTGGGAAACCGTGTCCTAAAAGTTGAGCAACATCCACTTCAAAAACGCCATCGGTGTCTACGATGAGTTTTATCCAATCATTGTTTTGCTGCAACCAGGAAGGATCGTGGGCATCAAACAACTGGCTTTTGGCAACATCCGGTCTTGCAAAAATGCAAGCCAAAAGAATCATAACTGTAAATATGCGATAAAAAAACTGAGACACTCGGAACTTGGATGGGTAATACATTGGATACAAATACAACCTTAAAATTACCACTTTATTTTAGTAATAGCAGATACCTTTAGAAATTCCTTAAAAAGTCTATTCGGCTATCTTTACAGCCTTCAATAACAACCTTGGACTCTTTTTTTCAGAAAATGAATTACCGTGATAATCTCCATATACGTCGGTAATTTTTAGCCCGGCATTGCTATATGCATTTTGGAACCACTCCAAGGTATACGCTTTAACGTGTTCGCTAAACTCGGCCTGAGATCCATCCTGCATAACAAATGATATAGTTTTATTGATTACGCCATTTTCTATACTTCTTTGGATGGTGTAACTAATCCCATCAACCGAGCCCGTTTCATGAGACACTAAATCTTCTTTTACTTTGTGGTAGTTGAGAAAATCCTGATAAAAAACACCGTCATCTTGCAGCATAGAGCTTACATTCTGGATTACTAACTCATTTTCATAGTCATCATCAAAATATCCGAAAGTAGTGAAAAGATTTACGACCATTGAAAATTTCTCACTGAGCTTTGCCCGCATATCCCCTAATTCGAAGCGCACATTTTTTAGTTCTCTGGTTTTTGCAATGCTTTTTGCTTTCTTGATTGCCTCCGGAGATAAATCAATTCCAGTAACTTTATAGCCCAAAGAAGCGAGATTTATTGAGTGCCGCCCCCTACCACAGCCTAAATCAAGTACTTCGGGAAACATTTCGGGTGAAGATTGGGAAGCAATTAAATTCGCCAGACGTTTCGCTTCTTTTTCGTCTCTGGAAGCATATAACTTCTCGTAAAGAGGGCTATCGAACCATTCTTTGTACCAACTCATGTACTAAAAATTCATTTTTGGGGTATTTCTTTCGGCGCCAATATCGAAAAAAATGATGAAATAGCCTTGAGTACTTGATTAAATTTGAAATGAGTGTATTTTTGCACTACACTGGAAGCCCTTCCAAACACTCCAACGCATAATTTAATCCTAAGGAACATATATGAAACTTGCGCTAAAACATTTATGTGTATTAGTCTTTATTTCCGTCTTTAGTATCGCAAGCGCTCAGGCGCAAAACATATCCGGGTATGTAGTAGATGCTGACTCCGGCGAACGTCTTGCCGGCGTTAACTTGCTCATACAAGGTACATTCACTGGTGGTGCCACTAATGCAAATGGCGAATTCAATTTCCGGGCAAACTTCTCCGGAGGTCCTATTACACTTGTAGTATCCTATATTGGCTACAGAACAGTAGAAATCGAGGTCCCTGAGCCGGTTTCTGACTTACGAATCGAATTAACCGAACAACTTGTGATGGGTCAAGGTGTTGTTGTTTCCGCTTCAAGACGTCCGGAAACGCTACTTGAAGCACCCGTGCAAGTTACCCGTCTTGATTTACAGCAAGTAAGGGATTTGACCTCACCCGATTTATATTCCAGCCTTTCTCACCTTCAGGGAATTGATTTGAATACATCTTCTATGTTGTTCACAACCATCAATACTCGCGGCTTCAACAGTGCAAAACCGGAGCGCATCATCCAGTTGAACGACTATGTGGATATGCAAATACCTTCCTTGAACTTTGCGGCAGGTAACCTGAATGGCGTTCATGAATTGGATATAGAAAGCGTTGAAATTATTCACGGTCCTGCTTCTGCTCTGTATGGCGCTAACGCATTTAACGGAGTAATCAACATTATTTCTAAAGATCCATTTGTTCACCGTGGAGTAAGTGCCTTGGTTAGGGGCGGTGAAAGAGAAATGTTTGAAGGTGCGATTAGAGCGGCTGATACGTTCCTTGACGATCGCCTGGCAGTAAAAGTAGTTGCTTCTTATTTCCGTGCAAACGATTGGCGCGCCACTAGCCTGGCACCTCATTCACGTGGAATTGAACCCAACCAATACCCCATTGGTGCGCCGGATAGTTTTGATCCTTCACAATCAGTTACCGGTTATAATGCCGTAAATCGCTTCGGTGATATCGCAGTTGATTTTGCCGACGCTTTGGCAGGAGCAATCGGTCCCGGTGGTGTGGATTTAGGCCAGCTTGGACAAGTAATTGGCAGAGTTTATCTACCAGGATATCTGGAAACTGACCTCCTACCAACCAACGTTGCAGAGAACACCAAAATCAGTGGTTCTATTCACTATCTAATTACCGATCGTTTGAAAGCCAGCTATGAGTACAGATTTGCTTCCGGTTCAGCTACCTATCAAAGTACTAGCCGTTATCGTTTTGAAAATTTTGCTTTGAATACGCATAAATTTGAGTTGAACTCAGACAATTTCATGTTCCGTGCTTATACCATCGGTGATGATTCCGGCGATACCTACGACTTGAACTTCACAGGTATTAACCTGAGTTTTGCCAGAGTACCAGATTTTGTTACCAATTACGCTTTAGCTTTTGGTTCTGAATTCCAGCAATCTGGCGATGTAAATCAGGCACATATCAGAGCTCGAGCAGCGGCTTCTAACTTCCTGCTACAGCCGGGTACACCTGCTTTTGAAAATGAATTCAATCGCATCATATCCAATCCTGATAACTTTGTAGGTGGAGGTTCCGGATT
>SKIC01000049.1 GCA_007116685.1 Balneolales bacterium | reverse complement strand
ACTACCGTTAAAGACTTGGAAAACGCGAGGGAACACGTTTACCAATCGGCATCAGAAACGGCCTCAAAAGCAAGTGAATGCGCTGATTACTCAGAAGGTGTAAGAGCGAATCTAGAAAATATTAGTTCTGCAATTGAGCAGTTAAAAGGAAATTTTGATCAAATTGCCACACGTGCCCAATCCTCATCTCAAACAGTTGATACGGCTTTATCCTTAAGTAAAAATAGTCAGGGTAGGGTTGAATCTTTACTAAAAAGCAGTGAAGAAATTGGCAAGATTGTTGGAATAATTCGCTCAATAACATTACAGGTTAACCTGCTAGCATTAAATGCCGGGGTAGAAGCAGTGAGAGCAGGTCAGGCAGGAGGAAGTTTTTCAGTAGTTGCCGATGAAATAAAAAATCTTGCTACCAAGACATCTGAATCAACAGATACCATTGAGCAGACTGTTCAAATGATTCAAAAGGAAATCAGCGTATTTGTTGATGATATGGAGCAACTTGGGAAAATCATGGTTCAGGTCAGCGAAAATCAGTCGGAGATTTCAAGTTCAGTGGAGCAGCAATCTTCCGGCACTTCCATGATGGCAGATAGTATTCGAAAGAGTACAAGCCAGGGTCGGCAAATTGTTAGTTTATTGAGAGATCTTCAGGAAAAATCTGATGCTCTAAAATACGAAGCTACCGGAGAGTAATATTTCTCAGGTAATAAAACTATTTCGAATAATATCGGGTGGGATTTCCAGGTCAGAAATTCCCATACCCAAAAGTGCGTAATCATAGCGAGCTGGGTCTTCCGGATTAAGTAGTTTCAGATTCTCAGTTAATTCCAGTACAGATGCCCAATCATTTTGATGCCGGGTTAGGATACCAAGTCTTCTTGCATGGCGGGCTACATGTACATCAAGAGGGAGCATCAGTTCTGAAGTAGGGATGAAATCGTGAATTCCTGTATCAACGCAACTGTTTTTTCTGACTGTCCATCGTAAATACAGATATAACCTTTTGCATGAGCTTTTTTTCTCCGGATTTGCAATATGCTTACGCACTCTATGAGGAGACTCAGGAATCATTTCAAAAAAAGATTTGTGGAATACACTCATTAATCCTTCCGGATGTGGGTTTTTGTTTTCATAACACATTTTCCAAAATGCTTCGAAATCTCCGTATTTCTGCACTATACGATGCAAAGCCAGAATCAGCCAATAAACATCTGTATCGGTAAAGGTTCTGTGCTTAAATCCGCTTAGATAGGAATTATCAGAATCTTTGAAATTCCCGATAAATTCCATTGGACGATGATTCATTCTGTTCATCAAATCCTCAACTTTGGCAATTACGATATCGCGCCGTCCCCAGGCCATAATTGCCGCGAAAAAACCAGCCAGTTCTTTATCTCTCTTGTCATCATAAGCGTGAAGAAAAAGGACAGGGTCTTTATCAATATATTCGGGTACTTCTACCTCATCAGCAAATTGATCCAGAATAGGCTTTAACTGTAATAATTTACGTTTGCTGATACCGTAGATTTTCCTCTTCCGCTTCATTCAACCAGCAATTCAGTTAGTTGTTTATTTGCTTTTGGGAATGGAAAATCTTGAAGTTCTTTTCTATTGACCCAACGAATTTCCTGACTACTTTTAGCTAAGGGTTCTCCATCAGTAATTCTGCAATAATAAGCATGTAGCGTTATCGTGAAATGAGAGTAAGCATGTTTAATCTCTGTGATTTTTCCACCTGTTTCTACTGTAACACCTAACTCTTCTTCCAGTTCACGGGTGATGGTTTGTTCTATCGACTCATCGTTCTCCTTTTTTCCTCCCGGAAATTCCCATAAGCCGCCCAGCATAACATCATTGGGTCTTTTTGCAATTAACAATCTATTCTCATCATCCACTATAACACCCACGCCAATGTGTTTATGAGGCCTCTTTTTTGCAGGTGATTTATATGGAATTGTATCTGTTTTAATCAGTTTTGTAGCTGTGCATTGTAACTGTAATGGACAAGAATGACATTTTGGATTTTTAGGCGTACAAATAGTAGCACCCAATTCCATAACGGCTTGATTGTGATCTCCCGGATTATCGTGATTCAGAAATTCATCTGCCAGATGCTGAATCTGCTTTATCACTTCTTTTTTTCGTACATCTTCTTCAATTCCTGCTAGTCTGCTCAGAACACGAATCACATTTCCATCTACAACCGCAAATGGTTTTCCAAAGGCTATGCTTAAAATCGCTGCAGATGTGTATGGCCCGATTCCTTTTAACGAACGCACATCTTTTTCTGAATCAGGAAATTTGCCCCCAAAATCTTCTACAATTTGGTTTGCAGCAAACTGCATATTTCTGGCCCTGCTGTAATATCCCAAACCTTCCCAAATTTTGAGTAAATCATCCTGAGGTGCTTTAGCAAGTTCATAAACGTCAGGAAACCGTTTTATGAAGCGATGATAATACGGCGTTGCCTGATCAACCCTGGTTTGTTGTAGCATAATTTCTGAAACCCAAATCTTATAAGGGTCATTGGTTTTTCTCCAGGCTAAATCTCTCTTGTTAGAGTTAAACCAATCCAGCAGGCTTTTTTGAGCCACTTTTATATCATCAACAGGCATGCAAGTTTAGCTATCGCGACTTAAAGAAACTACGTTAATTGTTATTGTTATCGACGCCGCTGCACCGTATTGATCGGTTGCAATAACATCAAATTGATGTTCTCCGGTTTGTCTGCGGTGTGGCGTCCAGGTAAAGACTCCGGTTCGCTCGTTAATGTCAGAACCTTCGGGTAAATCAATACCTATATAACGTATTAAATGGGGATCCATTCCGTCAGGATCCGTCGCGCGAATTGGTAATTCAAACTCTTCGTTTACGGGAATAGATAGTGGTCTTACAGGACTAAAGCGTGGTGGCGAATTGAAATTACGAACCTCCACATGAAAACTTGTGCTATCAACCTGCCCATCGCTGGATGTAGCAATGATCGTGATATTATGATGCCCAACATCTCTAGGTCTAGGTTTCCACATAAGGCCATGATTGCGAACCTGGATATCTGATAATCGAGACCTTGCCTGAAAACGAACATCATCTGCAGGGAAGGGATTTTCAAGGCTAAGCGCCAAAATTAGTGGACGTGGAAAAGGAAGGACGACATCATCGATACGGGATAGCGCCAGTTTAGGTGTTTCATCCGCTGAATCAACTGATATAGTATCTTCGGTTTGGGATTCTACCGGCGCACCAGCAACGTCGGTTCGTAATTGGAGCAGGGAAAGCTGATTGAATTCACTCATCCACAGATTGTTTTTAGAAACGGTAAACAGATTACGAGATTCGCCATCAGCTCTAAGCAAGTGTGCCTGACCATCATCTGCTCCCAACCAAATTCTTCGTTGTTGATCTCGGACTACAAAAAAGTTACCCCATAAATCCAGCGTATTAATTGAACCCTCAATTTCAAATAACTTAAGAGCGTTACCATCTGCACCTATTCTGTAAATCCGCCCATTTTCATCATAGCCGAAAAGTTCATCGTCAAATATTCTAATACCCTGAATTTCTTCGCTAAGTTGAATTATCTCCGGTTCGCCATCTGCGATATTCGAAGCATTAAAATGAAATAGCCTGCGGTTGTTAGCCAATGCAAAAAGGTGCTCAGAATTTGAAGTCAAACTGAGGATTCTGGTATCGTTATTAGCTAGTACCATCGTTGGTTCAGAATCAACGGCTTCTGGCGATTCAAGAGAAAGCTTTATTAAACCATGGTCGCCAAGACTTATATAAACATCGTTATCAAAGCGGGCGGCATCTTGTGGGGGATGAGGAAGTTGAGTAGAAGAGTACACCCCGAGCAAAGAGGTTGGTTCAAGTACAGTAAAGCGGTTGTTCTGAGTAGAGAATAGATATGCAAATCGAATATCAGCTCGAATCTTATCCCCTCTGCGTTGCATATTTGGCGAGGTGTAAAGCCATTGCAGAGTATCAGCGGAGGTTCTGAAAACAGCCATGCCTTCTGATTCAGAAAGCACATAGATATGGGCCGGGCTACTTGCTATGGCTACCATATCGGGAATTTCCATAAGGCTGTTGTGATCCTTAATCACCGAAGGTTGAAGGGAAGCACTGCTGGAAATTAGTAAAACAATAATAACACTGAGAATGTACTTCATGCGAAATTAAATCCAATTATGAGTTTTGTACCAGGATATGGTTTTTTGAATGCCATCGTGAAGTGAAACCGATTGTTTGTATCCCAATTCTCGTTTTGCCTTATCTACAGAGCAGGTCCATTGTAAAACAAGTTCTGCTGCTTTTTCTCTATTAATAACCGGATACCTACCGAAAACGGAAGCACCCGTCTCAATTATTGCGGAGATTTTTTTTACCAGTCCGGCGGGTACTTTTAAAGCAAAGACTTTTTTACCCAGAACATCAGCTGTGGTGTTTTTTATTTCTTTCCAGGTATAAAATTCTTCACTGGATATAAAATACGTATTTACGCCCTTAGATTGTTGCTTTTCAGCCAGAATGAGACCTTGAATAACATCATCCACATGAACTAAGGAGATACGAGTAGAGACTCCATCCCCAATTATTGGAAAAACACCTTTCGAAGCCGCTTGAAAGACTCCAAAAATCTGATCTTCTCTTTCTCCATAAATAGCAGGAGGCCTCAGAATAGTGATACTATCATCTGATTTTGCCGTCTGATGAATCATTTCTTCCATAGCTTTTTTGGATTCCCCATACATACTTACAGGCATCAGGGGATCATCTTCAGAAACCGGTCGTGAAAAACTTGGTCCAGTGGCAGCTAACGAAGATAGGATGACTACTTTTTTAACACCTTGTTTTTGTGCTATCCTGAGGATGTTTTCGGTGCCATCAACATTGGTTCTCATAAAAGCAGCTTTATTAGATGCTTTCACGATAGCGGCGATATGAAATACTACATCGGCTCCTTCCATACCTTTATTTAGAGCATCGATATCGTGCAGACCTCCATAAAAAGGAGAAACATTTTTGTTCTCTAGCCATTTGTGTTCAGAGCGAATCAGGCAGTTCACCGTGGTATCATCACGGCTTAATAAATAATCTACAAGATGGCTACCAACAAAACCGGTACCTCCCGTAACAAATGCTTTCATAAAAAATGGTATCTTTGAGGCCTGAATTTTCGAGAATAGTCTGCCAATTTTCTGATGGCAAACAATCTCCAAATATATTCAAATATGCAGGTATTGAAAACTGTAATGATTAATCAAACATGAAAATCGCTTTATTTACTGGTAATTATAATCATATAGCAGATGGTGTTTCTTTAACTTTGAACCGTTTGGTTGCTTTTCTTGAGAAGATGGGGCTTGAGGTAATTGTATTCGGACCATCCGTTTTTAATCCTCCGGTAAATCACAGTGGTACTTTGGAAGAAGTACCATCAATACCTGCGATTGGTAGACCTGAATACAGAATCTCTTTAACGATGGGGCAGCACGCCAAAAAAGTTTTAGATGATTTTAATCCAGATATCATCCATATCGCTACGCCTGATATCCTTGGTTTGCTGGCATTGAGATATGCTAAAAAAAATGATATTCCTGCAGTAAGTACTTATCACACTCATTTTTCCTCGTATCTGAGATACTATGGATTCGATATTTTGGAACCCTTGCTTTGGAAGTATTTGAAATGGTTTTATACCAATTGTGAGGAATTATATGTGCCTTCTGATTCTATGAAGCAAGTGTTAGAGGATGAGGGTATACAATGCGATATTAAAATTTGGGAGCGTGGAATTGAGACAGATAAATTTTCTGACAGTTACAGAAGTAGTAGTTGGCGAAGTGAAAATGGTTTTGAGGATCACAAGCCAATCATCTTATTCGTTTCTCGTTTAGTATGGGAAAAAGGTTTAAAAACGGTAATAGACACTTATAAAAGATTTAAAGAAGATGCCCACTGGTGTATAGTAGGGGATGGACCAGCTCTGGCAGATATGGAAAAAGAGATGCCTAAAGCTGTATTTACCGGCAAATTAAGCGGAGTAGAATTATCAACGGCTTATGCCAGCTCAGATGTGTTCTTTTTCCCATCCGATACCGAAACTTTCGGAAATGTAACATTGGAAGCCCTGGCGTCAGGATTACCTGCTGTTGTAGCTGATGCAACAGGTAGTAAATCACTAGTAACAGATGGCGTAAATGGAAAAATTGTTCCGCCGGATGATGCCGAAGGTTTTGCCAAAGCGCTAGGCGAAATATGTCTATCTACAAACTTACGTAAGCAAATGGCATCCAATGCGCTAGAATCTGCTAAGCCATATTCATGGGATTTAGTATTGCAAAAAATGGTTACCTTTTATGGCCAAATACTGAACTCAGATTTGTAAAAGGTGGTTTTATGAGGCTATACAAGCCTCTTTATAATTTAGAAGCAAAGTTTGAGAAAAAAATCGTATTTTGAATGGTTTACTAAGAAACATTGTAATTAAGGCATCTCAGGTTATTATTATTCGAGTGAATTTTCGAGGCATAGATACAATCACTTACAAAATTTTCCCGAAATATGATATATGCCGTCTAATTTGATTGCTACCAGAGACTAATTATATTTGATATAAGACTTTAGATAAGGCACAGACTTTTATGGCCACTACCCGAAAACAGAAAACTTCAACAGACATCTTTCAAAAAGCTTTTGATTTCACTAAAGCCGATGAAATTAAAGCTGCTGGACTCTATCCCTACTTTAAACCTTTACAGGCAACTGATGGCAACGTTGTAGTAATTGAAGGCAAAAAAGTAATAATGGCGGGTTCCAATAATTATTTGGGTCTTACCAATGACCCAAGAGTAATGGAAGCTGCTCAGAAAGCTATTAAAAACTACGGTACAGGTTGTACAGGGTCCCGATATCTTAACGGTACACTGGATTTGCATCTTCAACTTGAGGATGAGCTTGCAGATTTCATGAATAAGGAATCTTGTGTTCTGTTTAGTACCGGATATCAAACCAATGAAGGTTCTATTCAGACTATAGCCGGTCGTAATGATGTTATTTTCTCAGATAAAGACAACCATGCTTGTATCGTTGTAGGCACTATTTGTTCTAATGCCCGCACAGTTCGTTACCAACATAACGATATGGATCAGTTGCGTAAGCTTTTAGAAAAAGAAGATTCCTCAGTTGGTAAAATCATCGTTAGTGATGGTGTTTTCTCCATGTCAGGTAAATTGGCTGATGTTCCTTCCCTGGTCTCATTGGCAAAAGAATTTGGAGCGCGTTTATATCTCGACGATGCTCATGCTATAGGTGTTATTGGTGATGGTGGCCGTGGTTCCGGCTCATTCTTCGGACTACATGATGATGTAGATTTGATTAGCGGAACATTCTCAAAATCATTTGCCTCTCTTGGTGGTTTCTTGGTTGGTGACCGTCCGGTGATTGAATACATCAGACACTATTCGCCTGCTCACATCTTTAGTGCATCTATGCCTCCGGCGAATGTGGCTACAGTACTTAAGTCGCTTGAAATCCTTAAAGAAGAGACCTGGCGATTGAAAAGATTGGAAGAAATTTCGCTTTATATGCGAAATGGTCTGAAAGATCTT
>SKIC01000046.1 GCA_007116685.1 Balneolales bacterium | reverse complement strand
GCCGTCGATATTACCCAGTGCATCGGTGATTTTATCCTGATACTCAGGCAAGGTTAAAATTTTCACCTGCGGACCCGCATCTATCGTAATGTAAGCCGGAATGCCTGTTTTGCGGAGCTGCCAAATACGTTGGATGGCTTCTACCGTGATGGGATTCCAGTATAAAATGGGTGGGTTGGCAGCCATCGCCAGACCGTGCATTTTGAAAGTACTGTGTTCCATGATACTTCCAACTTTTTCGATGTCTTTGGCTGCAATAGCATTTTTTATGTTCTGTATATCGGATACGGAACTTTCAATCCAGGACGGAAAATAGGGGGCAGTTTCAGCGGTTCGCTGCATTCCTTCGGTAGAGCCTAAATCTTTTTCCTTTTCGGAGGTGATGGCTATCAGCATTCGCACATCCCAAAAACCCTCATTTTGAAGGAGGATAGCGAAATCTTCATCGCCATGGTCTGTTTTCCCCAAGCTCATCTCCACAAATCCGCCAAAAATGGAGCGCGCCGCTGAACCGGAACCTTGCCGAGCAAGAATAGATAATTCTTTCTTAGAAAGTGAACTTCCAAAAAACTCAGAGCCTGCAAGTGCCAGAGCAGCAAAACCTGAAGCAGATGAAGCGAGTCCTGCACCTGTAGGGAAATTGTTCCTACTCTCAATTATAACTTTATCCCGTTCAGAGGTTTTTGCGATGAGATTCAGAAAGCGGCTCGCTTTTTTTCGTTGTGCATCGGAGGCTTCAGCACCGTTTAGTAAAAACACGTCTTCATCTGAATTGGTTTTTCGGATGGAGGTGTGCGTTTGTAAACTATCCAATGTCAGAGAAACTGAGCCTGTTGCCGGAAGGTTTTTTTCTGTGGAGCGCTTACCCCAGTATTTAACCAAGGCAATATTGGCTCCGGCAACAGCTGTTATGTGAGATTCTGTACTAGGCAAGGGTTGTAGTTATCTGTTTGAGATAGAACAGCATAGTAACAGAGGCTTGAGGAATTGCATTCCTGTAAGACCAAATTAGTTTTCGTTTAGCTCTCCGGTAGCTAAATCGTATGTTTTTTCGGGTGCGCTGCCAAAAAAGGTTTTCTTGGGATTGTTGTTCTCATCAACTACTATCACCTTGGGTACATGCTTAGTTGCTTCTTCCGGACTCATTTCAGCATAACAGATAATTATGACACGGTCATCAACTTGCGTTAAACGGGCTGCGGCTCCATTCAAACAACAAACTCCGCTGCCGCGCTGACCTGGAATTGTGTAGGTTTCCAATCTAGAGCCATTCGTGATATTTACAACTTGTACTTTTTCATAGGGGAGGATACCGGCTTCATCCAGTAAGTCTTGGTCGATAGTAATACTGCCTTCGTACATCAAATTTGCTTCTGTTACACGCATTTGATGCAATTTAGACTTAAACATAGTAATCGTCATAGCACACCGTTTGATTTAATGGAATTTGATTAAGCCCGGCTGCGAAAAGTATTCTGATGGGGCATCTCTGATTTATGGTTAACAGTGTAAGTTACGGAATTTTCAAAGAAATAAAGAGTATTGGGATTTTAGGTGAATTGAAATTTCAAAAACTGTTTGAGATTGAAGAAGTTTTATGGCTGGGAAAAGCATTTTAAAAAACATAATAATATATACTTGCAGGATTTTATAGGGGCTGATCAGTTTCGATTCATTCGCAAAAATCAGTTAGTTACATCGAACCCGCATTTCAGCAAAATTTAATCTCAGAGGGCAAAAAATATTCTCAAAACATGACCGAAATCAGTATTTCTGAGAGGAAACTATAGTAATTTATTTATAACCTAGCGAAGGTCCATGCATTAATGGAAAGGAGGTTTGAAAAGGGCAAACCTTGCTAAGTATCATCAGCATAGAGGTACTCTTTCCCGAAAAAAAGTTCTTTTAGGCTGCATTCTCACAACGAAACAATCCAAATGCCAATAGGCGGGAGGGTATCATGAGAAGAAGGAAACTTATCCAAATAAAGAAGCCTGAAGCAGACCTTGAACGCTATTATTTCATTCATCTGCAATGGGGATTTATCATCACCCTGGCTTTATTGATTGCTCTTTTCCGATTCGACTTTGGCGCAGATACTACGCTCGACTTTACCGAAAGAGAACGTGAAATCATTGAAATTGATGATATCGTCATCACACACCATGAAACGACCGTTCCACCACCGCAAAGACCTCTATCACCGGTAGCGGTTCCCAACTTTGAAATCGTAGATGAAGATTTCTTCGATTTGGACACTGAATTTGAAATCGGTGATTTCAGTCTTCCTGTACAGGCTCCATCAATGCCAGAAGCAATGCCGGAAGCAGAACCGGAGCCCGATGTGCTGGAGATTTTTACGATAGTGGAAGAAATGCCTCAGATTGTGGGTGGCATAAATAAGATCTACGATAATCTAATCTATCCGCCTATAGCCCGAATGGCTGGTATCGAAGGCAGAGTTGTAGTTCAATTTGTGATTGACGAAGAGGGCAGACCAACAAATCCAGTAGTACTACGAGGAATTGGTGGTGGATGCGACGAAGCTGCTGTAAATGCAATTATGCAGGCGCAATTTACTCCGGGCAGGCAACGTGGGCGTGCTGTAAAAGTGCAGTATGTTATTACCATCCATTTTGTTCTGCAATCAGAAACTGTTTCATAATCGGTCAAATAGGATTTTGGTGCTCCACTCAGGCAATTCCATTTTTGGATTCAACTAAATAATTAGTTGGGCTAAAATGTCGTTGTATTTACGAATTTTCATAAATCTTCAGGCGTTAATTCCTTATCTATAGCCATAATTTCTAAACGTTAATCCAAAATCCTTTGTCATGATACAAAAGTTATTTCTTCGTAGAGTGGCCGTTTTGTGGGTAGGCTTATTTATGGCCGTTCTCTATCACAATCCGGCTCAAGCCCAGGATGATGTGTTCACCCCAGAGCATATCGCTAAAATGAGCCTGGTAACATCGGCGGCTATTTCCCCGGATGGAAACCACGTTGCGTATACCGTTTCTGTGCAGGCTGATCCAACAGTTGAAAATACCTTCAACACCACTCAGCTTCATGTGGTATCGCTCAGTAATGGCGAAACCCGTCCTTTTTTCACTCAGAGTTCGGTTAGTGCTGTAACCTTCCGTCCAAATCACGGCACAATCACATTTTTAAGTCGGCCTTCCGGTTCCAGCAGTAATGCACTTTTTGAAGTTGCTATCGATGGTGGTGAAGCTCAAAAGTTATTCCAATTCGACCGAAATATTCTCGGCTATGAATGGGCAAATGATGGGAATCACATTGCATTTATGGCTTTCGAAGAAATGGACAGAAGTGTAAACGATCTGCCATATCAGCCTCAAGTTTTCGAGGAAATGTTGCCTAACCGCAGATTATTCATCCAAAATGTAAATGTGGATGGACATACACCACACGAAATTGATATCGAAGGTTCCGTTTACAAAGTGGCCTGGAGTCCTAACAGAGACCGCTTGGCTGTAAGTGCTGCGCCAACTCCTCATATTGATGATCGCTACATGTTCCAGCGTGTTCATATTGTTGATTACGCTTCAAAAGAAGTGTCTCATACATTGGATAACGAAGGCAAAATTGGCCAAATCGTTTGGAGTCCCGATGGAACACGTATCGCTTTAAGAAACGGACACGATATTCACGATCCTATTGATGGTCGCATCATGGTGGTTTCCGCTAATGGTGGCACTCCGGTTAATATCAATCCTGATTTTAAAGGTAAATATGAGCAAATCCGCTGGACTGCCAATAATGAAATTACATTCCTTGCCAGCGAAGGTGTGGAGCGTTCTTTTGGAACAATTCGTCCTGACGGAACTCGCAAATCTTACCGTGTAAATCCGGGTGGGCCTGCTCTGATGAGTTTTTCTTTAGCCAGTAATGGCGCTGCTGCTTTCGTAGCCAGCACACCCCAGCATCCCAATGAAGTATATACTTTGGATCGCAGAAGCAGAAATCTCGAAAGAGTTACGGATACCAATCCCTGGTTAGCTGATTTACGTCTAGGTGAGCAGCGTGTGGTTCGCTACGAAGCAAGAGACGGAGAATTTGAAATCGAAGGCTTGTTGATTCTGCCTGTTGATTACGTCGAAGGCACTGCTGTTCCATTGATTACGATGGTTCATGGCGGACCCGAAGCGCATTACAGTAACGGTTGGTTAACAAACTACTCTATGCCGGGACAATTCGGTGCTGCGCGTGGTTTTGCTACGTTTTACCCAAATTATCGTGGTTCTACCGGTCGTGGAATGGAATTTATTTATTCCAGCCAAGCTGATCTAGCAGGAAAAGAGTTCGATGACGTCGTTGATGGCGTTGATTATCTAATCGCAGCAGGAATTGCCGATGCTGATCGAATTGGTGTTACCGGTGGATCTTATGGTGGTTATGCAACCGCATGGATGAGTACCAAATATTCTGAGCGTTTCGCCGCAGGTGTAATGTTTGTGGGAATAAGCAACAATCTCTCAAAATGGGGTACCAGCGATATTCCTGAGGAATTGTATTTGGTACACTCTCGTGAGCGTATGTGGGAATCTGATGAAAAATGGATGGATTACCTGCGCCGTTCTCCAATTTATCATGTAGATAATGCTAACACTCCGTTATTGATTATGCACGGTGCTGAAGATACCAGAGTGCATCCGGGCCAGTCTCTGGAATTATATCGCCATTTAAGAGTGCGTCGTCCGGAAGTTCCTGTTCGTTTGGTGCTTTATCCTAACGAAGGACACGGAAATGCAAGATCTACATCTCGCTATGATTACAATTTAAGAATGATTCAATGGTTTGAGACCTTCCTGAAAGGAGATGGTCAAATGCCGGATGCGCGCATTAGCCATTAATCGTTTTAATCCATTATTTATGAGTCCGGGCTGTGTATTATTGCACAGCCCGGATTTTGTTTTGGCTTTGTTTTTTACAATCTTGAACAAGCAAAAAATTAAGAAAGTAGTATGTTTACTAAGCACTTATCAGTAATCCTTTTTCTATGAAGTGGAAAAAACTACTTACGTTCCGATGGATACTACTCGGTTTGGGTTTGGTTGCGCTTTTGGGCCTCACAGGCTTAAATGTGTACTCCTTATATGCTTTGCATGAGAATACGCTCAAAAGTTCGATGGAAAAGCCCCGAAACCAGTTGTTGGAAGTTTCCAACGAAACGAGAAATATCATCATGAATTCTTTGCGCGATAGATTTCGCCAGAATATTCCATTGATTGAGAAAGCTATTCAGGAAAACGGCGATATGCCGGAGAGTTTCTACAATCTTGTGAAAGCAGCGTATGAAGAACCCGTTTTTATTGATATTTACTTTTCTGATTCCGAATGCGAAGCCTGTGATGGGAATGGCTCTTTACAGAAATTCAATCCGGAAACTTCCCGCATGGAGTGGACCAATCAAATTCCCGACGAAGTTAAAGATGGAATAGGGATGTCTCGCACACGCATGAGAGTTTTGGTTCAGGATTATCAATACAGCACCAGAGTGTTTTTTGATACCCATCGTAGCCTCACCATTGCTTTCGTGAATACAGAGACCAAGCAAGTTGTAGGATATTTGTTGATGACGCTGAACAGAGAATACATCATCCAGGAGATTCTTGAGCCGATGCTGCTAACCACTTTTGGCGAAGAAGCCAATAATAGCGTAGTGGTTTGGTTGCACGACTGGACACGAAATCAGGTATTAGCATCGAGCCACCCGGAAATTCCATATCAGCGTCGTGCAGAAGATTTTATTCAGTCATTTCCGGAAATGCTGAATAACTGGAACATGAAAGCCGCATTTATGGAGAGTCCGCTCGTAGCGGCTGCGAATGCTTCTTTAATTAGAAATCTCACTGCATTAGGAGTAGCTGTATTTCTGTTAATTGGAGCTTTGGTTTTTATGTTCATAACCGCACAAAAAGAACGGGAATTAGCCTTACGACAGGCGGGATTTTTAGCCAACGTAACCCACGAACTAAAAACGCCATTGGCCGTTATGCAAGCCGCCGGCGAAAATTTAGCTGATGGCCGCGTTAAAAAAGAAGAACGCTTACGAGCTTATGGGAAGCACATTTTTGACGAATCCATGCGTTTGAGGCGGATGATTGAAAAGCTTCTAGACGTTGCAAAATCAGATGCCGGGCAATTAACGTTGAAGCCTGTAATGTGCGATTTAGCTGAACTAACCCGAAAATACCTTGATGAGCAACGAGACTATATAGAGGAAAAAGGCTTCACCATAGATTTTACTTCAGCGGATGACTTATCTCCCGTGATGATAGACCCCGAAAGCTATGAAACCATGTTGAGTAACCTTGTTGAAAATGCTATCAAATACAGTTTCGATGAAAAATATCTTGGAATCAGAGTATTTAAGCAGGGTAAAAAAGTAATTGTCGATGTTGAAGATCGTGGTATTGGAATTCCTCAGAGTGATCAAAAAAATATATTCGAGAAGTTTTACAGAGTTGAAGATCCAAATACTGCAACAACCAAAGGGCACGGTCTGGGCCTATCCATAGTTAAGGATTTGGCAAACCATAACGGAGGTGACATAAGAATGAAAAGTAGCTATCGCAAAGGTTCTACTTTTTCCTTACACTTTCCAATATTCTTTGAAGCACTCAAAACCAGAAATGGTGAAACTAAACCAATAGAAAATCGAGTAGAACATGTCGTCTAAAAAAAAGCACGTACTTATCTGTGAAGATGAACCCAGTTTGATTTTTACTCTTCAGGATACCCTGGAAAATGAAGGGTATGAAGTTCATGTAGCCAAAGAAGGGCAAGAGGCATTGGATATCATCAAAAATATAGAGCCGGATTTGATGTTGTTGGACATCATGTTGCCGGGTATGAGTGGTTTTGATGTGTGCAAAAAAATCAGAGAAGACAAACATACCTTCCCGATTATCATGCTCACCGCCCGCGATCAGGAAATTGATAAGGTAACGGGTCTCAATATTGGCGCTGATGATTATATCACCAAGCCATTTGGCGTAAAAGAATTATTGGCTCGTATTCATGCCAGGTTACGAAGAGCAAATTCCTACTCCAAAACCGGACCGATTGATTTCTTGCAATTGGGAGATATCAAAATCGAACTAAATGAATCAAAAGTAATTCGTCCGGATAAGGAAATTGAACTTACTACACGGGAAGTTGAATTGATAAGATTCTTGATTTCTAATGCCAATGAGCCGGTTTCGCGTGATGCCTTACTGGAAAACGTGTGGAGATACGAGTACAGCACCAACACACGAACCGTTGATGTGCACATTTCTAAACTACGCGGCAAAATCGAAATGCAACCCGATGATCCCCGATATTTAGTCACGCTTCACGGTGTGGGTTATATGCTCAAACTCTCCTGAGATACTTCTACCAAATTAAAAAGGGGCTGTTCGTATAAAATGACGGACAGCCCTTTTTTTGTTTTAGGCTCGTGAATCACCAAGAAACTTCGCTGATTCTGCGAACTACCTACTTCCCGGAATTAATTTTGATGAACTCCGAGAAGCCTTCAATCTGAGTTCTCATCAATTTCTTAGTTGCCTCCTCTGTGGGGCCTTCTTGCTCATCAAAACTATTGTGAACCCTTTGCAAGAAAACACGGTCTGGGAAATTCAGAGCATTCCTATAATTAAGGAT
>SKIC01000274.1 GCA_007116685.1 Balneolales bacterium | reverse complement strand
TCACAGAACCTGAGCCATTATTCATTTTCGACAAATTTGGCGATTCCGGAATTGAAATTCTTTTCGTGTTATGGTGCCCAAAAACAGACTTCCTGAAATTGCGTAACTCTTTCCATCTGGAACTCAAAAAACGATTTGATGAAGAAGGAATCGAGATTCCATTTCCACATCTTTCGCTTTACTCCGGTTCTGCTACCAATCCTATTCCTCTTGAAATCACCGAAATCGGTGCTGAAAAAGCCAGTCTAAAAAAATAGGATACGCGTAAACCTATGGCAGCAGAAGTATCCACGAAACAGCGATTACTCAATACCATAGGTCCGGGAATTTTAATGGCTGGTGCCGCTGTGGGTGTTTCGCATCTGGTACAAGCTACACGAGCCGGCGCTGATTATGGTTTTGCACTATGGTGGCTTTTGCTCCTCGCCATCATCACAAAGTATCCTTTCATGGAATTTGGCCCGCGTTACGCAGCGGCAACGGGAAATCACCTCATTCAGGGATATCGCAAACTCGGAAAACCCTACTTATTCACCTATGGTTTTATCACTGTAGGAACCATGATTATTATTCAGGCAGCGGTTACCATTGCCACAGCCGGCCTTGCAGAGCATTTTTTCGGATTTGGATGGTCGCCATTTTTTTGGAGTGCGATAATCTTAGGAATCTGCATTACTGTGCTATTTATTGGCAAATATAAAGCTTTGGATTTCTCCATGAGGATAATCATCAGCGTGCTCACTATTTGTACTTTCACAGCCGTTATTTTTGCATTATTTGGTGATGTGGCTGTTGGAGCCGCCAGACCGGAACCACCCTCCTACTGGCATGCTGCCGGACTCGCATTTATTATCGCATTTATGGGTTGGATGCCGATTCCCCTTGATGCTTCCGTCTGGCATTCTATTTGGTCTCTCGAAAAAGCCAGACATAAAAAATATCGCCCTAGTCTTTCTGATGCCCGCCTGGATTTTAATATCGGATATTTGGCTGCCGGTTTTATTGGATTGCTATTTTTCATCTTAGGAGCTTTGGTCATGTTTGGAAGCGAGCGTAGTTTTCCAACGGGCTCTGTTGGCTTTGCTGCCGAATTGGTTGCCATTTACGGAGAAACGCTCGGAAGCTGGAGTATTCCGGTTGTAGCCATTGCCGCATTTATAACCATGTTCAGTACAACTCTTGCCGTTACAGATGCCTATCCGAGAGTGATGATGGAATTTCGTGGCGCGTATAACGTAAAAATACTGGGGGAATCCCAACAGTGGCAAACCTATGTGATTACCCTTTTTGCTGTTCCAAGTTTAGCACTGGGAATCCTGTTTTTCTTTAGCGAGCAATTTACACTTCTTGTAGATTTCGCCGCCGGATTATCCTTTTTATCAGCCCCAATACTAGCCTGGTTCAATTATCGCCTGATTACCGGTGAGGATATCCAACCGGAAGCGCGTCCGGGAAAAGCCTATGCTTGGTTCAGTACCATCTGTTTGCTATTTCTAATTTCATTTTCTTTCGTTTATCTCTATTGGCGACTTTTTGTCTGAGAAGGCTTTGATTGTCCCTCTTGGAGGCTTTGAAAAACCAGGATCTTTGTTCAAGATCGAGGCCAGAAGGATTTTAAAACCGCAGCATATTGGTCATATGTGAGGATTTTAAAATCCTGATAACGAAGATATTGTGCAAAAAGACGGTTTTGCAAAGCCTCCCCTCTTACCTTTTTAATCTGCATTAGGGTTGATATATTTCCGCCTGCACCAAATATCTCTTTATGAAACTCATCACCACCTTTTTAATCACCTTACTTATCGGACTAAGCTTCGGTGGAGATCGCCTTGAAAAAATTCAGGCCGATATCGAAACGCGAATGTGGAAGCAGGGAAATAGCACACGAATTAATTCTACAGTTTTTTATCATGTAAATGGTACTATGCTCACCCATTTTTCTCATCCCTTTGAGAGAATCATCCGCACAAATCATTTAGGCGAATTTCTGATTTATGATCCGGAGACCGGCGAAGTAATTCGTGAACAAAACAGAGCTATGAGTAGCGAATCCAATCATTTTTTTCACTTTTTCCAAAACAAAACCGAAGAAATGGGCTTGGATCAGCTCGGATTTGAACAAGGCGATACCGAATTTGATGAGAATATCAGAATAACAACCTGGTACGCCCCAACGCATTTAGCACAAACCGTAGAATATGTTGAATTGGTGCACGATAGATTCCGCCCGATTTTTATGGGTGCCTACAACCGGCAAGGCGAGGTGATTCAAAAAACCTATTTCCACAATTATATCGATATTTTGGACTATGAATTTCCACAATCGATAACCATCATCGATTTCGAAACTCCGACTGATTCCACTGTTTCTCAAACTCGCTTCCGGAATATTCGCATTAATGAGGATGTGAATCCTGAACTCATGGAAATTCAAATTCCAGATCCTGACGAAATCGAATGAGAAAAATAATATTCACACCTCTTTTCGTATTTGGCATTTTTTTATTGGCTAATTCCGAAAAATCCTACAGCCAATCAACGGGAAATCATTTAGATGTCATATCCGAGCACAGACATCAACAGCCTCAAACTCAGAGAAAACCCATATTCCGTCTACTTGGAAATTCTGTGGTTTCCAAATACAATCCGGTCTCGCTTACTCTGAGTGGGATGTTATATGTCTACCAGCGCTCAATCTCCAACACCTTGTCGAATCGTTGTATTTATCACCCCTCATGCTCCAATTTTTCAGCACAAGCCATTAATGAGAAAGGTTTTGTTCTCGGCGTTCTGCTAACAACCGATCGCATCAGCCGCTGCAACCAAATTGCCGCCTGGGATTTGCCTCCTCACCGTATGGATGAAAACCGTATGCGTTTTCGTGATGAAATCAACAGATATAGCAGTGATTAAGTATTATATCTTTTCATTCATTCTGCTGGTTTCTGGTGCAACCAAACTTGCTGCTCAGGGATTTGTATCGCAAAGTGACATCAGGTTTGCAGAATATCTGGTAGATTCCCGTTCATGGAATGACGCACGCTTTTTCCTGAATCAGCTCACCGAAAAAAACTACGAAGAATTTGCTCAGGACGTCTATTGGTTGCAGGGTTGGAATGATTATCAGGCCGGTTGGCAAAGACGTTCTACACTGGCACTGGAAAAAGTTGGCGAATCTCATCCTAACTTCTTGAAAAGCCAATTCTACTTGAATTACCAACGAGCATGGTTATCTCATAATACTCAAGATTCTGCCCTCTTGATGACTGCTCAAAACAGTTTGAGTCAACTGCAAACTTCTACCTCACTAGAGAATGAATTACGCCTTATTCTACTTGGTGGCTTTTCCCTGATGGAGCAAGATTTTGATCAATATGATGAAATCAGAGAACAATGGGCAGGCAGTTTTCCACAATTGCGCCCTCATCAGAATCAATTGAACGAGCTGGAGCAATTATTACGGAATCGTCCGCAAAAATCTCCTGCATTTGCGGCTTTTTTATCGGCTATCCTGCCCGGCTCCGGTAAATGGTACGCCGGTAAAAAAGGCGAAGCTATTGCCGCTTTTCTGCAAGTTGGCATTCCGGCTGGAATTACACTGGAAAGTTATCTGAAATCAAATTCTTTAGATGCCAGAACGATAGTGGCGGGTTCTTTTACGGCTCTTTTCTACACAGCAAATATTTACGGTAGTTACTGGACCGTACGTACTGCTAATAACGACATCAATGATGCGCTCAATAATCAAATCCTTTTTGAAATTCATATTCCTGTTCGTACTGTTTTTCCCTGATGCAATGCTCGCAAATCAGGAAAATCTGTTCACAACAGCCGATAGTTTGCTCGAAAACGGGCAATACCGAGAGGCTTCGCTTGCTTATGAACGAGTATTCTTTGAACATGGTAATGCGCTCATTCAGGCAGAGGCGAATTTGGGAAGGGCCAAATCTCTCCGTTCTTTAAGGGAATATGAAACTGCTATGCGGGTTTTAAATCGCACTCGCTATAATGCTATATCAGATAACCTACATTTTAAAATCAGAGCGGAGAGAGTGCTGGTAAGATATCTAAGTCGAGACTGGCGGCAGGTTATTAATGAATTAAATCAAATCACGTTCTTTTTGCCTGAAATGTCTGAGCAAAAAGAAGAATTAGCCTATATCAGAATTCTGGCTTTGAATGAACTCCAAAACTGGGATGACGCCTTTGAATTAGCCGTCCAACGATACGGAGTTCTTGAAAATTTCGATGAATTAAGCACGCAGTATCAAAATCAACCAAGCTTAAAAAGCCCTGAAAGAGCCGGTTGGATAGCGACTTTCGTGCCTGGTGGTGGACAAATGTACGCCGGAGAATGGCGTGAGGGCTTGGTTTCAGCGGGTTTGCAGTTCTCGGCTCTTGGATGGATGGGCTATAATTTATGGACAGGTTATTACGCTACTGCCATATTAACCGGAGGTGGTGTTTTCCAGGCAGTGTATTTTGGCGGAACAGACCGCGCCCAGATTCTTACTGAACGAAATAATAATAACACCACCATTCGCTACAACGAAACACTGAGAAATCTAATTTTAAATTTCGAACGCCAAATCCAGAAATAAAAAAAGGGTTGCAATACAAGTATTACAACCCTGAAAATAATTATGCTGAAAAGCGTTAATTACCACCAGCCCACATAAAGAAACGTGGGTTATTTACGTATGGAGTTAGTTCCCTCTGCCCAACTACAGCTAAAAGAAGTACAACCCAGTCTCCAAAAGCTGCAATACCGCAACCACCTAGAGTCAGGATATATCCAACAAAAGTCAGAGTATTGGTACCAAGGTACAATCTGTGAACCCCAAGGCTACCCACAAACCAAGCCAAAACGAATGCTACAACAGCATCAGGCTCGTTAGTAATAGCGCCAAAGGAATTTGAAGCAAACAAACCGGCAGTATCCATAGAAAGAGATACTTCGTTTGATGTTTCAAATAACGTCTCAACAGCAAATTCATCAACCATGAACTGATCTGCCGGATTTGCCATCGCAACCGTTGTAGTTAGCCCGAGGCAAAGCATAAGTAACAGTAGTTTTTTCATATCACATCATTATTTAGGTTAAAAGTGAAGCCAATAGATAGTAATCAATCCTGTAAAAAACAATTGGTCCCAATAATTTATATCGTTTCTATTATTTGCTAAATAAGTGTAAATAGACCTGTTTTACTTCTTATTTATAAGAATAAAAAAGCCCCTGCTAACAAATTTGCTAACAGGAGCTTTTAGGAACAGTTTGTGGAGGTGCGGGGAGTCGAACCCCGGTCCGAAATGGCAAACCGTCAAGCCTCTACATGTTTAGCCACCCTTTTAAATCTCACACAAGGTTTTGCCGGGTGGCCGACGACCTTGCGCCAGATCGTACTTATTTCACAAGGCGAACACGATCATATCACCTGTGCTATCCGATTATTGATGGCGCTCTGAAACCCGCCAACCGGCAGGCAGGAAGCAGAACGGAAAGGCGCGTTTAGGCAGCCATTCTGTATTCGTAATTGTTTGCATTTACGTTTGCTCTACCAGTTATTCACGGGAACCAATAGAAGAAAACCCGACATGCAGCCTGCGACTGTACTCATCCCGTCGAAGCCAATTTCACCCCCATATTCTGAAAAGTGAACTAAGTGTAGAAAATATCACTTATTACTGTAAATATCATTAACGGACACAATTCTTTAATAGTATTTGTGCTCTATTTTTGGATATCTTTATACGAAATTGGATATACTCGAAAAACAACACGTATTCATTCTATGAAATTAGCGATTATTGGCGCCGGAACAGTTGGTGCTGCACTCACAAAAGTTTTATGTGCTCAAGATTCTGTAACAAAGGTCGTACTTCTTGATAAAAATGGTTTTGCGCTTAATGAGTTAACAAATGAGATAAAGAGTAGCAAACTACGAACCCATAAAGTCGGAATAGAACAGCAACTAGCTGTATCAGGACTTATTAAGGGTTTCGATTGCCTGATTTCAGCTCTGCCGTACGAGTACAACAGAAGAATTACGCGTCTCGCCATCAAAAACGGCATAAATTATCTTGATTTTGGTGCTAATGATGCCACTTTCGAAAAGCAAAAGGAATTGCATGAAGCCGCAAAGGCAAAAGAAATTTTTGCTCTCCCAAACTGTGGTTTAGCCCCTGGATTGGTAAACATTGTTGCCATGCAAGCTTTTAAAGTATTCGACAAAGTCGATTCCATTCGTATGCGTTCGGCAGGCTTACCGCTTGATCCTATCCCGCCTCTCAATTATCAACTTAGTTTTTCTCCGGCAGGACTTGTAAATGAGTATTTGGGCGACACCTTCATTCTGGAAAACGGTAAACTAACCAACGTTAAGGCACTTGATGGTCACGAAACTGTAATTTTCAAAAGCATGCCGGAACTTGGTGAATTGGAGTCTTTTTACACTAGCGGACAAAGTGCAACTTTGGCAAAATTGTTGGAAGGCAAAGTAGACAAACTCGAATTCAAAACCCTTCGCTATCCGGGTCACAGAAACATCATTAAGTCATTGTTTGATTTGGGATTCGATTCCGACAGTCTTATTGACATTCGCTCTAGCATGACCTACAAGAAGTTACTGATTCGTCAATTGCTGCGTAATTTACCTCAATCACCAACAGATATTGCTTTGACTAAGATTAAAGTGATTGGTGAAAAAGACGGTAAGCAAATTGAAAAGGTGTACGAGATTGTAGAAAAACATAATGACGAACTCAATATCTCGGGTTTGATGTACTCTACTGCGCTGCCAACACTTGTTGTCGCTGAGCTCATCAAGCAAAAGAAACTGGGCAACAATTATGGAGTTTTTGCTCCTGAAGAAGTTGTACCTGGTGATGAATTCCTTGAAGGATTAAAATCCAAAGGACTGAATATCACTATCACAGAATCTGAGTTAGCCTAAAACCAAGACTTAAAGCCTAGAAGACAGTACAGACTGCTTAGAGGATAGTGAGTTACAGAGTATAAAAGCAAAGCCCCTCGAATAGAGGGGACTTTATATATTTGTGCAGTAGATTGAGTTATTCTTCGGTTTCAGATTGGAACCTTAGCCTACCATTTCCAAAAACTCCTGCTGAAGCAAACGGGTTTTGTCTTTGGCATACCATTTATGAACGGCTTCTGCTTTTTTCCACACATCCAAATCGTCGCGGTTTTTTAGTTCCATCATCAAGTCCTGACATTCTTTTGGACGAGGTCCCCACACCCACAGTTCTTCAAGCTCTTCGGTGATGGCTATAATTCGGGGAATCGATAATGTTCCATTGTAAGCGTACTTTTTTATCAATTCCGGATGCTCATCTCTGAGTACGATTTTTAAGGTCACAAATTCAGAAGCATCAGCCATTTTCTGAATAGTTGGCAAGTTTTGGGCTACATCACCGCACCAAGCTTCCGCAATAACCAGCCAGGTTTGCGGAACACTGACAGAAGCCATCGCAGCCTGTAATTCTTCATTCAAATCTGGCTTTTTCTCAAGACGCAACATTCTGTGCAGATTCATCTTGGTATAATTAATCATGGCCTCAGAATGGTTATCTCCGGTAGTTTTATTTTCGGCCAAAAGAGTTTCAATAAGGTTTCTGTATTCTTCGTAGGTATATGCTTTTTCGAGCAATTCTTTGG
>SKIC01000284.1 GCA_007116685.1 Balneolales bacterium | reverse complement strand
TTCTAAGTGCATCCTGAATAGTTGATTTCATCTTAGCATAATCAAAGGCTGACTCATCACCGGCAAAACCAATACCGCGTCCCATATTTTTGATGTCACGAGCGCCAATATTAGATGTCATGATAATGATGGTGTTTCTGAAATCGATTCTTCTGCCAAGGCTATCGGTAAGGATACCATCATCGAGGACCTGAAGTAGTAAATTGAAAACATCAGGGTGTGCTTTTTCGATTTCATCAAGAAGAACAACGCTGTAAGGTTTACGTCTGACTTTTTCTGTCAAAACGCCGCCTTCTTCATAACCAACATAACCCGGAGGCGCACCGACCAATCGTGAAACTGAGAATTTCTCCATGTATTCACTCATATCGATACGAATAAGAGCCTCTTCCATATCAAACAGATACTTGGCTAAAACTTTAGCTAATTCTGTTTTACCAACACCAGTTGGACCTAGGAAAATGAAAGAACCAATCGGCCTGTTAGGATCTTTAAGTCCGGCGCGTGTACGCTGAATGGCTTTTGATAATTTCAGGATGGCTTCTTCCTGGCCAATAACTTTTCCGGAAAGCTCGTCTTTCATCTTGAGAAGCTTTTTACCTTCGCTTTGCGCAATTTTGGTTACAGGTATTCCGGTCATCATTGCTACAACCTTGGCAACGTCTTCATCCAGAACATCATAAACGATGCTTTCAGATTCTTTCTCCCATTCTCTTTGGGCGATTTCGAGTTCTTCAATAAGTCGCTTTTCACGATCGCGGAGTCTGGCAGCTTCTTCAAAGCGCTGCTTTTTAACCATTGCATTTTTTTCAATGCTGGTATGCTCAATTTCAGATTCCAGTTCTATGATTTCTTTAGGAACGGTAATGTTTGACAAGTGAACGCGCGCTCCGGCTTCATCAAGGGCATCAATAGCCTTATCCGGAAGAAATCGGTCGGTAATATATCTGTCGGTGAGTTTTACACAGCTTTGGATGGCTTCTTTCGAATATCTTACGCTATGATGTTTCTCATATTTTTCTTTGATGTGATTCAAAATAGCGATGGTTTCCTCAGAGGAGGTAGGCTCAACCATAATTTTCTGGAAGCGTCTTTCCAGCGCACCGTCTTTTTCGATAAACTGGCGGTATTCGTTGAGCGTAGTGGCTCCGATAGCTTGTACATCACCTCGCGCAAGGGCAGGTTTCAACATATTTGAAGCATCTAAAGAACCGCTTGCTCCACCGGCTCCAACAATAGTATGAAGCTCATCAATGAAGAGAATGATATTGGGAGTTTTTTCTAACTCACTCATCACAGCTTTCATACGCTCTTCAAATTGCCCGCGGTATTTCGTACCGGCTACAAGTGCTGCAAGGTCAAGAGCTACTACTCTTTTTTCGTAAAGAACACGTGATACCTTACGTTTTACAATCCTAAGGGCAAGCCCTTCAGCAATCGCAGTTTTTCCTACACCGGGTTCACCGATAAGAACGGGATTATTCTTCTTTCTTCTACTTAGAACCTGAGCAACACGCTCAATTTCTTTTTCTCTACCGATGATGGGATCGAGTTTTCCATCTTCAGCAAGTTTTGTTAAATCTCTTCCAAAGTTATCGAGTACGGGTGTTTTGGTTTTTTCCATTTTACGCTCCCTTGCGCTACCGGATGGTTTTTGGCCTTTTGAGGATGAGGATGATGACGGATCAGAGGGGATATCAGTATCTTCGCTTCTGGTTCGTCCTGTAATGATAAGGTCTAATTCTTCGCGGACAGTATCGTAAGAAACGCTGAATTGCTGAAGAATTTGAGCTGCGATATTTTCATCATCTCTTAATAGAGACAACAGCAAGTGTTCTGTGCCGATGGTATCGCTTTTGTATAATTTCGCTTCAAGGTATGTGATACGGAGTACTTTCTCAGCCTGTTTTGTAAGTGGGATATTCCCAACAGTAACAGCACCACCAGTTCCTCTAACGGTATCTTCAATAGTTTTTTTGAGTTTGTATAAGTCACAACTGAGGTTTTTTAGGATTTTTATGGCGATTCCATCACCAAGTCGAATCAATCCCAAAACAAGATGCTCAGTACCAATGTAATCATGACCTAATCGTAAAGCCTCTTCACGACTGAATTGGATTACATCTCTGACTCTGTTCGAAAAGTTACTGTCCATATAAAAAATCTGGGAAATTTAGTGTGTTTGTTACGGTAAATTAAACGAGCCAAACACAGTATTAGTTCATCTATGTCTACGAAAGTAGGGTAGTAGATGAGTAAATGCAAGCTAGTCAAGACTTACTTGTAAAAAACTTTACAGACAGCTTTCGATAGGTAGAAAAAAGAGCTGTTTAAAGATCAGAAAAGTGCTTTTCCAGTCATTTCTTCCGGTTGCTCAACACCCATCAGCTTAAGGAGGGAAGGAGCGACATCGGCCAGAATTCCATCCTCTGTTTTTGTTACTTCGGGTGCATTAACAACCACGAATGGTACAAGTGCGGTTGTATGAGCAGTATGAGCTTCTCCGTTGTCTTCAATCATCTTATCTGCATTACCATGATCAGCAATCACGATAACGCGATAATCTTTTTCAATTGCTTTTTCGACTACCTGCTTCAGGCACTTATCAACCGTTTCTACGGCTTTAATTGTGGCTTCCATACTCCCCGTATGACCCACCATATCAGGATTTGCGTAGTTGAGAACAATTAGGTCGTAGACGTCTTCTTCAATTTTTGCACAGAGTTTATCTGTGATCTCAAAGGCACTCATTTCAGGCTTTAAGTCGTAAGTAGGTACTTTTGGGCTGGGTACCATCATGCGTTCTTCACCGGTATTTGGTTGTTCAACCCCTCCGTTAAAAAAATAAGTTACGTGAGGATATTTTTCGGTTTCAGCCACACGTAGCTGACGCAAATTGTTCTTGGCTACAACTTCTCCGAGTGTATTAGCCATATTCAATGGTGGATAAGCCACAGAAACCCATGTGTACAGCTTATTGTATTGGGTGAAACTGTAATAATCTAAGTTCAGGTCGTCTCTTTCAAAACCGTCAAATTCAGGATCAGATAAAGCTTCGGTAATTTGACGAGCTCTGTCTCCGCGGATATTGTAGAACAAAACAACATCTCCTTTTTGAACTCTGCTGTCTTCAACATTTTCACCTGTAACAATAGGCTGAATGAATTCATCTGTTACCTTATCGTCGTAAGATTTCTGAATAGCTGAAGTTGCATCATCAAATTGAGTTCCTTTACCATTCACTAATAAATCATATGCCAATTTAGTACGCTCCCAGCGCTTATCTCTGTCCATGGCATAATAACGTCCAATCACAGATACCAGCGAGCCGGTGCCAATCTCTTTTGCTTTGTCTTCAAATTCTTTCACATATCGTAACCCACCATTAGGAGAAGTATCTCTGCCATCGGTGAAAGCATGAACGAAAACATTATCTATATCATGCTTTTTGCATAATTCGAGAAGCGCAAAGAGGTGATTGTTATGGCTGTGAACGCCACCATCAGAAAAAAGACCCATAATGTGGATTCTGTTTTTCTTTTTAGCATTGGTAGCTGCATTAACGAGAGCTTCGTTTGTGAAGAAGTTGCCGGTTTCGATGGCTTTATTAACTCTCGATAATTCTTGCCAAACTATTCTGCCAGCGCCAATATTTAAGTGGCCAACTTCTGAATTGCCAAATTGCCCATCAGGAAGGCCAACCTGCTCACCGGAAGCATGGAGTTTTGAGTGTGGATATTTCTGTGTTAGGTGCTTAAAAAAAGAAATGTCAGAACGATTAATCGCACTGACATTTTCATTTTCAGCTATTCCGAAGCCATCCAGGATGGCGAGTAGGGCTTTAGCCATAATAAAGAGAAATAAAGAGGAATAAAATCAGAGGTTATTTACGAAAGTAACCAATTGAGACTTTTTGTTGGCGGCTTTATTCTTATGAATGATACCACGCTGCGCCATTTTGTCGAGATATGAAACTGCACGAGTAAGCTGCTTTTCAGCTTCTGCTTTATCTTCTTGTTTCAAGACACCTTTGATAAGTGTACGCATTTGAGCACGAAGTTGGCGATTATGTGTTCGCTTCTTCGCATCTTGTCTCATTCTTTTTATAGATGATTTATGCTGTGGCATGTAAATATGTGAAATTTTGAATTACGGTAAATCGTTTTTTATACAGAAAGCAAAAGTAAGATAATATTCAGAGTGTTACAAGATATTTTTGCTAATTTTAGAGAAAAAAAGTAATTTCAGTTTATTTATATGATTGTCGTAATAGATGGCCCCGCAGGCGCGGGCAAAAGCTCAACAGCTAAAGCAGTAGCAAGAAAGTCAGGTTTTAACTACATAGACACGGGTGCTATGTATAGAGGCTTTACTGCCTTGTTTTTGAAATGCCACAAAAACTCGACATTGTTCTTTGAAGAAATAACTAAAGAAAGAGTTCAATTTGAATTTGAGAAAGATGTTTCAAACGTTTTTCTCGACGGAGAAAATATCACCGATGAAATTCGAACTTCACGTATTAATGATAATGTAAGCGAAGTGGCGGCAATGTCGCCGGTCAGAGCTGAAGTCCTAGTCTTCCTTAAGAGGATAGTAGATGAAGGAAAAGAAGCTTACATCGCTGAAGGACGTGATTTAGGTACGGTGGTTTTTCCATATGCAGATTTGAAGATTTTTTTAACGGCAGATATTGACATTCGTGCGAAACGCAGATTATCAGAAATGAGCGAAAAGGACGTAAATGTTGATAAAGTTAAAGAAAACCTGCTAAGCAGGGACGAAAAAGACTCAACCAGACAGGAGGCTCCATTATTGAAAGCGGATGATGCTATCGAACTCGATACCACTAATCTTTCCTTTGATGAGCAGGTTGATGTCATATTAGATAAAATCAATAAACTCCTGAAATAACTTGTCTGACAAGTAAACATAAACCATAACACTAATCCCATTGTACAAGAAATTGTGCGGTGTGGCCTATTTAAATATCTCAAACATTAATGACTACTAACGAAAACAAAAACGAAAACGAAGAAGTAACTACTGCGGAAGTACAAGAAGAAGTAACTACCGAAGCTACCCCTGTCGAAACCACCGCTGAAGCAGCACAAGAAGAAGTGCGTGGTACAACCAGAGAAACACTTGATAGTGGCGAAATTCCTTCATTCACTGGTGAAATTAGCGAAAAAACTTATCGTTTAGAAGAGCTTCAGGAAGCATCTGAAGATTATACTAATGATGAGTACGAGATCCTCGTAAAAATGTATGAAGGAACTCTTACCGACATCACAGAAAAAGAAATTGTAACGGGTACTGTTCTCGGTAAAGATGAGAAGTATGTAATCGTAGATATTGGGTTCAAATCCGAAGGGATTGTTCCTATAAATGAATTCCGCGATGGTGAGACCATCGAACTTGGTGATGAAGTAGAAGTATTTCTTGATAAAGTAGAAGACCGTGAAGGTCAGCTTGTATTATCTCGCAGAAAAGCCAATACCTTGCGCACCTGGCAGAAAATTGAAGAATGCCACGCTACAGAGCAAATTATCGAAGGTAACATCAAGCGTCGTATTAAAGGCGGTATGGTTGTCGATATTTTTGGTATTGATGCCTTCTTGCCTGGTTCGCAAATTGATGTGCGTCCGGTTCGTGACTTTGATGCTTATGTTGGTAAAACTATGGAATTCATGGTTGTTAAGCTCAACATGGGTAGCGAAAACGTAGTTGTATCTCACAGAGCTCTTGTTGAGTCTGATCTTGAAGAACAAAGAGCAGAAATTCTGGCAAGCATGGAGCCTGGTCAGATTCTCGAAGGTATCGTTAAGAACATTACTGACTTCGGTGTGTTTATCGATCTTGGTGGTGTTGATGGACTTCTTCACATTACAGACCTTTCATGGGGCCGTGTAGAGCATCCTTCTGAAATCGTTAAGTTAGACCAAAGATTAAACGTAGTTGTTCTTGAATTCGACGAAGAGCGTAAGCGTATTTCTCTCGGATTAAAGCAACTTCAACCACATCCATGGGATGAAATCGACACTAAATATCCTGAGAATGATATTGTTCAGGGTAAGGTGGTATCTATCGCTGATTACGGTGCCTTCATCGAATTAGAAAAAGGTGTTGAAGGTCTTGTACACATTTCTGAAATGTCCTGGACACAACATATTAAGCACCCATCTCAGCTTGTTGAGAAAAATCAGGTTATTGAGTGTGTTGTTCTTAACATCAACAAAGAGGAGAAGAAAGTTTCTCTCGGTGTTAAGCAATTGCAAAACGATCCATGGGAAAATCTACTTGACAGATATCCTATCGATTCACGTCATAAAGGTATTGTACGTAACCTCACCAACTTCGGTGTATTCGTAGAACTTGAGCCGGGAATTGACGGACTTGTACACATTTCAGACTTAAGCTGGACTGACAAAGTGAATCACCCAACAGATGTTGTTAACAAGGGTGATGAGTTAGAAGTAACAATCTTGTCTGTTGACTTCGAAAACCGTCGTATTTCACTAGGTCATAAGCAAATCACAGACAATCCATGGGAAAAATTTGCTCAGGAATACAGTAAAGGTACCGAGGTTGAAGGTGATGTTGTTAAAGTGACCGATAAAGGCGTGTTTGTTGCATTACCATTAGGCGTTGATGCTTTCCTTCCTGGCAAAGAATCAGAAAAAGAAGGCAAGCCTGCTGATAACTACAAAGAAGGCGATAAAGTAAAAGCCGTAGTTATCGAATTTGACGAATCTAATAGAAACATTACCATCAGTGAGAAGCAAGTGGGTAATGTTGAGGTTCAAAAATCAAAGCCTAAAGCTAAAAAAGCTGCTAAATCTGACGCTTCCGGAGCATTGACACTTGGTGAGATGTCTGGACTGTCTGATTTGAAAGCGAAGCTTGAAGAGAAAGAAAACGAAGCTAATGGGGATAAAGCCTCAGAATAGTAAACGATTTCTATCTTACTATACTTATATTGGAGGTTCTGTATAGAACCTCCTTTTTTTTGCCTAAAACAAGATACTATTGCTATGAAAACGGATTTTGCTGAGATAACTGACGCCAAAGCGATGTACGATCAGCTTTACAAAAAACTATATAAACTACTTCCTGAGCCAGAAATTAAACTAAAATCTGAGATTGCAATTGAAATTAACAGGCTCAAGAAAGAGAAAAACGCCATTATACTAGGCCATAATTATATGGAACCGGCATTATTTAATAGTATTCCGGATTATGTAGGCGATTCTCTTGGCTTGTCCAGAATTGCTGCCAATACAGAAGCTGACAGAATCATATTTTGTGGTGTTCGGTTTATGGCAGAGACCGCAAAAATTTTGAATCCACAACGAATGGTGCTTTTGCCTGCTAAAAAAGCAGGATGTTCTTTAGCTGCCAGTATTACGGCAGAAGATGTACGTGAACTAAAAAGGCAATATCCCGGTGTTCCGGTGGTGACCTATATTAATACATACGCAGATGTTAAAGCAGAAACGGATGTTTGCTGTACTTCGTCAAATGCTGTGGATATTGTTAATAAGCTTGAATCTGATACCGTTATTTGTATTCCCGATGAGTTTTTAGCTCAAAACGTTGCCAGAGAAACCGGAAAGCGTGTTTTGTATCCAGGAGCGAAGCTTAATGGTAAGAACCAAATGGTTGTATGGGAAGGCAGATG
>SKIC01000073.1 GCA_007116685.1 Balneolales bacterium | reverse complement strand
TGCATCTACTCCGAGAGTAATACTCTCTGCCACACTTTCCTGTTCTTCACTTTTGAATGAAGAAAGTACGTAATCAGCCTGGCGACCTTGCTCGAAATCACTGCCAACACCAAAGCGTAATCTTGGGAATTCACTAGTGCCCATTTTGGCGATGATATCTTTCATACCATTATGTCCGCCATGGCTACCCTTTTTCCGAATACGCACCGAGGCCGTTGGCAGAGCGATATCGTCATAGCAAACTAGTATTTCAGAAGGGAGAATATCGTAATAACGGCAAGCATGAGTAACCGCATCACCACTACGATTCATGTAGGTGTTTGGCTTTATCAGATGAAACGAAGTGCCCTTGTGTCTGGCAACTGTAATCTGATAAGGTCCACGACCATTTTTAAATGTGGCCTGAGTTTTTTCAGCCAGGGCATCTAAAAGAAAAAACCCGATGTTATGTCGGGTTTTTTCATATTCTGCTCCGGGATTTCCGAGGCCTACTATTAAGGGCATAAAAAGATCGGTTTAAAAGTGACCCTTTTATTAACCGGCGTTTTCTTCTTCAGCAGTTGCTTCGGTAGCTTCGCCACCCTCTGCTGATTCTTCATCCCCGTCCTCATCCTCATCATCAAGGCCAAGAAGAGCTTTAAGACCACCTTTAGGCGGACGAATTACAACTACGGTTCTTCCTTCTTCCATGAGAGGAGTTAATCCCTCAGTTTCCAGTTTAGCCACTTTCAGAGTATCGCCAATTTTCAATTTGGTGATATCCAAAGTAAGCTCGGCAGGCAAGTTGTCTTTTGAGCAACGAACTCTGATTTTTCTGAGAGGCTGGAACAAACGACCACCTTCTGTAAGACCACGAGCAGTACCCATAAGGCGAATAGGCACAGTAATGGTAACTTCATGATCCTCGGAAAGAGCATAGAAGTCTACATTTAATGGCTTATCAGTTACTGGATGAAATTCTACTTTCTTAACAAGAGTTTCGTAGGTAGTTCCATCCACAGTAAGTTTAACAACCTGGGTTGTAGTCTTGGAAAGAATTTTCTCCAAAGCAAGCTCAGGTACAGCAATATGAATGTTATCCTCTACTTTAGGGCCGTATATAACAGCAGGTATCAATAAATTACTGCGTAATCGGTCCGCTTCTTTGCGTCCTGTTTCTCGCTTTTCGCAGCTTAGTTCAACGACAGTTGGCTTTTGCATGATAGTGTATCATTAATGGTTATTCGTCAAAAAGGGTACTGATGGAATCATCAGTGTAAATTCGTCGAATTGATTCTGAAAATATACCAGCAACACTTAAAACCTTAATTTTGTCAGAAGGTTTTTTAAGTGGAACGGTATCAGAAAGTAAAATCAATTCTATGGGAGAATCCTCCAACCTCTGATAGGCCGGACCGGAAAGTACAGCATGTGTACCTGCGGCAAGGATTCTTTTTGCACCACGTTCTTTAATGGCTACAGCAGCATTTGTTAATGTTCCGGCAGTGTCAATCATATCATCAACAAGGAGAATGTTTTTGTCTTTCACCTCTCCAATGATATTCATGACCTCAGCCACATTTTGTTTTGGACGGCGTTTATCAACAAAAGCAAGACCAGCATTAAGCCTTTTTGCATAAGATCGAGCCGTTTTCAAACTTCCTACATCGGGTGCTACTACAACCAGGTTATCAATGGGATTTTGCTTCAAATATTCCACAAAGATTGAACTGGCGTATAAATGATCCATCGGTATATCAAAGAACCCCTGTATCTGTGGAGCATGAAGATCCATAGTCAGGATTCGATCTGCGCCTGCTTCGGTGAGGAGGTTCGCAAAAAGTTTTGATGCTATAGAAACTCTGGGCTGATCTTTACGATCCTGGCGTGCGTATCCAAAATATGGAATAACCGCCGTAACACGCTCCGCAGAAGCTCTTTTTGCAGCATCAATCAGAAGCAACAATTCAATAATGTTATCACCCGGAGGCATTGTTGACTGAATTACAAAAACGTCGGCTCCTCTAATGCTTTGATGGTACTTAACATAATGTTCACCATCAGAGAACGTTTTGATGGTTACATCACCAAGAGTCGTTCCATATTGTTCTGCGATTGCTCGCGCCAGAGCAGGATTACTGCGGCCGGCAAATATTGCAAGAGGCGTTTCCAACGTATATGTTCAGTTTGATAAACAAAAAAAGGATGCGCATGACTGGCATCCTTCTCTATGAATTTGTCGTTCTGCCAAGTTGCCCGGGGAGGATTCGAACCCCCACATACGGGACCAAAACCCGCTGTCCTGCCATTAGACGACCGGGCATTATGTCGTTTATAACAGACCCCAAAAGTAAGGACACTTGTAAATTATGTCAAGCAGAAATTACGCTCTTAAATATCTTACAATCCATGCAGGCTTGCGGCTTGCAGTATCTTTTATACAAATGTATGTGCCCCTGTTGTTTTAAAGCAGTTTTAGGCCAACCAGAAGCTTCAAAATATTCTGTAATATTACCATCAATTTTTCTGTTCATTGCCTGCCACAAGCCTCTACTTTCAACATGTAAAGCATGTTTGCCGCTCAGTGAGCCTAAAATATAGACAGATGGAACAAATGCCTGATAAATCCATTGTTGCCACCTTGTCGCCCCAAACCTCTGCTTTGTGGAGAGTTGCGCATAGAGAATTTTCGGAATGCTTGCAGTGGATTCATGTAGAAACTCTCGCCAGCCCATGTTGGTGATGACTTCTACCAAATGTATACTCTGGGCTATTCTCTTCGGAGGCTGATTTGCCGGACGGCAACCACTGTAATCCCATTCTTTTCTGTTCATTTGGGATGACTCAGAAGAAAGACCGGAAATTTCCAACGCATCTTCCACGCAAGGCCATTGACCTGAATCAAGATACTTTGCCCACAAAATATGATGTAATCTTTCCATGGCATTCACATTCTTGTGGAATCCACCCACACGAAATGTTGCCAAGGTTATGAGATACAACCAGGCCTCATCAACAGATAAATGATATGGATAAGATGAAAGTAGTTTATCTACCGAATAATCGAAGTAAGCGAGATGCATGTCCCGCAAATGATTTTCTAATAAAGAATCATCTAATAAATGAATGTGCTGCTCACAGGCCAGTTTCTGGGAATGAGTATGTAAGAAAGGCTGAATCTCTAAGGGAATAGCATCTGATAATGCTAATTCCGGAATGAGCGTGCCATCTTTTCTGTATACAGGCTTTTCCTCTGGAGTTTCAAGAACTACGTGCAGTATAACACCATTGTAGGAAGGATCTTGGTGATGACCATGTTTGTACCAATCCTCCGAATTGATGTGCAATTCTATATCACCAACCAACATTATGTTATTGATGACTATTCTGGCATTAAGAAAATCCGGACCATCTCCGGTATTATAAGTTCCGGAATCAATTATGCGCAGAGGCTCTCCACTCTGCAGTTGCAGTTTGTCGAAACAGATATATTGCTGTTCCCAAATTTTGTGGAAAGTTTTTTCCTTCAAAACCTTACATCAAATCTTCGTCTTTTAGATCGAGGTCTTTTGTGGCTTCGTACAAATCAGGCAGAGTATCTTTTACTTTTGAGGCTTTTTTAGAGGCTTCCTCAGATAGTTTTTTACCTGTGCCTTCAATCCAATCGCCTGCGGCCTTAGATTTATCTGCAATATCTTTTCTAGTATCAGTACCAGTCTTTGGCGAAATAAGCATACCGGTTATTAAACCACCCACAAAGAATCCGGCTGAAAATGCTAATAATTTACTTATGGAATTCATTTCCACTCCCTTTTTAATCAACTTAACAGTGTTAACATCATCTTGTATATTGGGTATTTCCTTAAAAATATGCAAGGAAACTTATTCTTTTTTTTGATGTTAGACTATGTAACGTGATATTGAAACTCTATGTTATAGGAAATATTTTTTCTATATTTGGTTATCACTTAATTAATTACACCTTAGTGAGACTAACAACATCTATAATTCTACTACTGGCAGGAGTCCTTTTAATGGCTTCGGGTGCCAATTTAGAATATTTCCGTGCTGAAATACCCCAAGAAAGCCCAAATGAAATTCATTTGGAGTGGAGAATGGTTTCAGATACCGCTGTAAATGAATTCCATGTCTTCCGCAAAATGAGCCATGACAGCGAATTTGTCAAGTTGGGCGACGTTGGCAGATTGGCCTCTTATGTCAACCCTCGCATTTACACTTATGTTGATCGTAATGTGTTCAAAAGTCCGGCAAGTTCCGAACCGGTTCAATACGAACTGCGGGCGGTAACACAGGGTGGAGTTGTTACACTGGGAAGAACAGAGATAAACTACACTTCTACCGGTGTTCGCAGAACTTGGGGAAGTATTAAATCAATGTTTCAGTGATATATGTCGGTTTCTGAAAACCACCAACTCTTATCTCCAGCCAGAATTTCACGGACTCTCACCCGAATTGCTTTTCAAATTATTGAAGATAATACTGAGTCTCTTCCTATATGCCTTTGTGGAATCGATGAAAGAGGGCACGCTCTCGCTCAAAGTATCTCCGGAATTCTGAACCAACATCGTCCAGCTCAGAATGTGTCCTGCTTCAAACTACCAGTCAAAAACGAAGGTCCTGCACCGGAGTTAAGCATCTTAACGAACAGCTTTGCAATTATTATAGATGATGTAATTTTTAGCGGAAATACCATGTTCTCTGCTCTCCGGATGATTGACGAACACAGACCCAAAATGGTAAAAGTTGCTGCTTTAGTGGATAGAGGTCATCGCTCCTATCCTGTTGAGGCGGATTACACTGGAATTGTATCTCCCACAAAATTGAACGAACACGTCAGATGTTTGTTCGGAGAAGGCAATACCCCCCTTAAGGTTGTAATTAACCGTAATTAATTTTCTAATTCTAAAATCTTTATCTATGCTTAAGATAATACTATCATTATTCCTGTTTTTTTCGCTAACAAGTTTGAATATTGCATTTGCCGAAACAGAATCTAATGATGAGGAATCCAAATGGAACTTTAACTGGCGTGCCAGCCTGAATGGAACCCAGGCATCATACAGTAATTGGAGTCAGGGCGGCGTAAGCAATTTAGCAATCATTGGTACTTCAGTTGCTTCGGCAAAATTCCAAAGTGACAAAAACGTTTTCTCATCTACGCTTGATTTACGCTATGGCCAAACCAGAGTTGAAGATGAAGATTTCAGAAAAAGTGCCGATCTTATTCGATGGAGAAGTAAGTACATCCGCAAACTTTCTGATGAGCGCTGGGGCTTGCTTGGACAGGTAAATCTGGAAACACAGTTTGATGTGGGCAGAAATAATGACACTAATGTTATTGAGTCCGATTTTTTTTCACCTGCTTATATCACCGAAATTTTGGGCATCAACTTTCAACCGGATGAATATTTTTCTGCCTCTTTTGGTGCTTCAGCGAGACAAACTATAGTAATGCGTGATTCTTTAGTTACTCGTTATGGTGTTTCTGAAGGCGAAAATTTCAGAAATGAACTCGGTTTTTCACTCATATTAGAATACGAAAGAGAAGTACTTCCGAATATTATCTATTCCGGTTATTTAGAGACCTTCACGAATCCAACCAATAACGTATTCAAATCTGATTTCCTTTTCACGAATGAGTTGACAGGAAGAATAACAGATAATATCTCTGCAAATTTTGAGCTTTCCTTCCAATACAACGAGGATTTCATCGATGAAATCCAGGTGAAGCAAATTCTATCAGTAGGTATTTCCTACGTTTTCAGATAATTAAACTATCCGACAGGAAAAAGGTGCTATCTTTTGTGGGATAGCACCTTTTTTTGTTTAAACATCAAAATTAATACCCTGTGCTAAGGGTAATTCCGCACTCCAGTTTATGGTGTTTGTCTGTCTGCGCATGTATGCTTTCCAGGCATCCGAGCCGGACTCACGTCCACCGCCGGTTTCTTTTTCGCCACCAAAGGCTCCGCCAATTTCAGCTCCGCTTGTTCCAATATTGACATTTGCAATACCGCAATCAGAACCCATATGAGACAAGAACGTTTCGGCTTCCCTCATATCCAATGTAAATATGGCAGAACTCAATCCTTGAACTACTCCATTTTGAAAGGCTATCGCTTCCTCAAGTGTCTGATAAGGAATCATATACAAAATAGGAGCAAAGGTTTCTTCCTGAACCACTTCGTAGGAGTTATCCGCTACACATAAAGCCGGACGCACAAAATGTCCCTCAGCCAAATCACCTTCCAGACTTACTTTTTCACCACCGAAAACAACTTCTCCACCTTCTTGCTGTAATTTGCTTAAGGCATTCTGCATTTGAGTAACAGCATCAGAATCAATGAGTGGACCAACGAGCGTTTTCTCATCCAAAGGATCACCAATTGGCAATTGTTTATATATAGCAAGAATTTTCTCTTTCACGATTTCAAAAACAGATTCCTGAACAATCAGGCGGCGAGTACTGGTACAACGCTGTCCGGCAGTTCCGGCTGCCCCAAATACGGTTGCACGCACAGCCATTTCGATATCAGCTTTATCACTAATAATAATGGCATTATTCCCCCCCAATTCGAGAATGGTTTTGCCAAGACGTGCACCTACTGTTTGCGCAACAGCCTTGCCCATTCTGATAGAACCTGTAGCCGAAATCAACGGGATTCTATTATCAGAAGTAAGCCTCTCTCCCATTTCTCTGCCACCATTAATGGTACAGAAAATACCCTCAGGCAATCCGTTTGCTTCCAAAACCTCATTCACAATATGCTGGCAAGCGATGGATGTTAAAGGTGTTTTTTCAGATGGTTTCCAGATAACCACATCACCGCACACTGCGGCAATCATAGCATTCCAACTCCATACAGCCACAGGAAAATTGAAAGCTGAAATTACACCACAAATCCCCAGTGGATGATACTGCTCGTACATACGGTGCATTGGTCGCTCAGAATGCATGGTGAGTCCATATAATTGGCGAGACAAGCCCACAGCAAAATCACAAATATCAATCATTTCCTGAACTTCACCCAAGCCCTCTTGATAAATCTTTCCCATTTCAAGGCTTACCAATTTCCCAAGTGGGTCTTTGTATTTGCGAAGAGCATCCCCAATTTGTCGGACGATTTCACCACGTTTGGGAGCCGGCATCATACGCCATTCAGCAAATGCTTTCTGAGCTGCAATTACAACTTGTTCGTATTCTTCTTCGGTGGTTACAGATACTTCAGCAATTTTTTGCCCGGTAGCCGGAGAAAAGCTAGCGATGGTTTCACTGCCTTTGCTATAACTTTTTCGACCTGTCCATGTACCGGCATTATTTGCTTCCAGATTCAGCGCTTTTAAAATATCATTCATTACTATCCTTCTTTTTTTGTGACTGATTCGCTTCAGCCTGTCCAATAAAATTACATACCTAAAATTTGTCCTAAAATACAGTATCTCAAGCAATAAGAAACAGTGAATTATTTCAGAAAATCTTACCTCTAGCCTAAACAATTTCTGAAGCGGAACTGAGTTTCGAATACATCTGGAAAAATGCATTGTTAAACGCATGGTTTCGCCACGGCGAACAGGTTCGCAACAGGCGCACAAGTCACAACCAGACATTTCTGTTTGGGGTGAAAAGGCAGGGGTCTTGCTTTTTCGCCAGAGCATGAATGCTCTGGCTTTGAAACCGTG
>SKIC01000015.1 GCA_007116685.1 Balneolales bacterium | reverse complement strand
GGAGATGGATTGAGCAATCTCATTATCCCAACGGCCGCTGTCACTATGGCTGTTCTGGGCATGGCTGAAATTCCATGGCAAACCTGGGCGCGCTGGATGATAGGCAGATTAGCCATTCTGTATGGTATTGGAGCATTATTTGTTCTGTTTGCTGTCTTAACCGGCTATGCCTGAGTGTAGAAATTTTAAAAAGCCACTATAAAAAGCGGACTTAGTTCTACAATTTATGTCAACAACAATCCGTTATTCAGCCCGAAATTTCATTGCAACAATTAACTCCCTTAGCCTGTAATGGATAAGGCATTATCCCTTGATTTTCCCTATTTTCAGCAACAAATAATTATCAACAACTATTTAAGAATCTGACACAAATATGAAACGTATCGGTTTATTTTTAATGACCAACCTGGCGATCATTGTTATAGCCAGTATTACTCTGAGCTTATTAGGGGTTGGATCTTTTCTGGATGAAAGCGGAACCGGCCTTGATTTAAGAAACTTACTCATTTTCTGCTTTATTTTCGGGATGATGGGCTCTTTCCTATCTCTCCTGCTATCAAAGAAAATTGCCATGTGGACAACCAAAGTGCAATTAATTGATCAGCCCAGAAATCGTCAAGAAGAATGGCTGAAAAATATTGTAGTAGAGCAAGCCGAAGCCGCAGGAATTGGCGTTCCTGATGTAGGAATTTTCCCCGCCCAACAAGCCAATGCCTTTGCCACCGGATGGAATCGCAATAGCGCTCTTGTTGCTGTTAGTGCCGGGATGATGCAACGTTTCGACCAAGGCGAAATTGAAGCAGTAGTAGGTCATGAAATCGGCCATATTGCCAACGGAGACATGATTACACTCGCACTTATGCAGGGTGTTATTAACACTTTTGTGATGTTCCTCGCGCGTGTAATTGGTTTTGTTGTAGACCGAATGATCCTCAAAAATGACAGAGGACTAGGTATTGGTTTTTATTTAACCACCATCGTAGCTGAAATTATTTTGGCAATTTTGGCATCTACGATTGTAATGTGGTTTTCAAGAGTACGTGAATTCCATGCTGACGAAGCCGGTGCTCGTCTTGGCAGCCGGGAAGGCATGATTGCTGCTTTGCAACGTTTACAGCGCGAAGTTGAAGCTCCAAATCAATTGCCGGAGTCTATGCAAGCATTTGGGATTACCGGTGGAAAACGAGAAGGATTGAAAGCGCTCTTTATGTCGCACCCACCACTTGATAAGCGAATTGCTGCTTTAAGAAGCAATGCTAAAGCATAAATTCGTTTTAAGGCTGTCTCACCTCAATATGAGGCAGCCTTATATTTGGGACGTAAAACTTTATCAGAAATATACTTCAAGCGTATACGGCTATACATACAATCCCGACCATCCTACTTGCAATAAGTTCATCAAAGGATAACGATTCATTTATATTGCCTCTGTTTCTTCTGAGTACCTTTTGACAACTTCTTAATCATCAAATTTTGTCAAATCCATGAAATGGTTACTCTGTTTATTGGTCTTACTTCTCTCTTTTTCTATTTCTAAATCGCAAAATTCAGCCCCCGTCGTAGTTGATGGCTCAAGCACCGTTTTCCCAATATTGGAAGCTGCAGCATTACTCCATTCTAATCGAAATGGTAATTCTACAATTCAAGTAGATAATTCCGGCACAGGCGCTGGGTTTCAAAAGTTTTGCACAGGCGAATCAAGTATCACTGGAGCTTCCAGATTAATGCGAGATAGTGAAGCTGCCTGTCTTGAAGAAAAAGGGATTTCTTACACAAGGTTTGTAGTAGCGCTTGACGGCATAACCATAGTAGTGCATCCTGAAAATGCTTTTTTGAGCGAAATTACTACGGAACAACTTCGGCAAATTTGGCGCTCAGACAGTAATGTCCGAACATGGAGAGATGTGGAATCACACTGGCCCGACGAACCAATCTCGCTATATACCAGAGGCCGAACATCAGGGACCTACGATTTTTTCATGAGAAATGTATTACAATCGGGAGATACACCCACAACCAGCTACACCGGTGCTGCAACTGATTACGAATTGATTAATCTGATTATTGAGGACAGAAATGCTATGGGGATTATCGGTTTTGCTTATTACGTTCGAAATGCGAGCCGACTTAAACCTCTAGCTGTAAATAGCGGACGTGGATTTGTTTCCCCTAGTTATCAAACGATAAACTCAGGCGATTACAGTCCATTATCACGTCAATTGTACATTTATGTGAATACCAATCATCTGCATGAAAATGAAGCATTAGCTGATTTTCTACAGACATTATTTACACGATACACTTTGATTTTACGCAGAGTAGGATACGTTGCCTTAAATGATGTCAATCTTCAGCTCGTTAGAAATCAACTCCAGGAAGTATTAACAAATCCAGATGACGGAACTACAAAAAGTGCTCAAACGGATAGATCAGCGAATACCATGAATTCTGGTAAAAACACGCGATAATCGAGGCATACGGCTGTTTCCATCCCAGCTGAAATAAATTATCGAAGCACGACCCACTACATGATCTTCGGGCACAAATCCCCAAAAACGGCTGTCCTCACTATTATCACGATTATCACCCATCATAAAGTAATAATCTTTTTGAACGACATAGCGATTGGTCTCTTCCCCATTAATCACAAATACATCACCATTACGACTAACAGAATTACGTTCGTAGCGCTCGATAACATCTCGATAGAGATTCCAGTTTTCAGCTGTTAATTCAATTTCCTGGCCTCGAAATGGAACTACGAAATCAGGCATATTGTGATGATTTCCACGAAATGCGCGAGCAAAAGTAAATGGCTGACGTCCAAAATCATTAAAGGATTCCGGTAATACGGCTGGACGAACTTCTTTCACTTCCTGCCAGGATTCTATGATTCTGGCAGACTCCTCATTCATATTGATAATATAATTACTACCGCTTTGCTGGCGGATTTGTCCACCGGCAGACTGCACACGGGATGGGCTCAAACGCAAACGATCGGCTACAAAAACTTCATACGTTTGTTCAAATGTAGAGTAAAACTCTGCCTGTTCGTGATTAACGTACAGCACTTTATCCCGAATGGCCAAGGTATCACCAGGAATACCTACTGCCCTTTTGATGTAGTTCGTTTTTTGGGAAATGATATCCGTATCAATCGGGTAATTGAAAACAACGATATCGTTTCTTCGCACATCCATAAATCCCGGGAAACGGAACCATGGTAATTGAACCCCACGTAAGTGGATATTTGTGAAAGGAACGCCCAAAGACATCGGAGTTCTGGCTCCATAATGGACTTTTGATACCAGCAGAAAATCCCCGGTCAGCAAGGTTTGCTCCATGGAAGGAGTAGGAATTCTGTAGGCTTCGATAAAAAAGGTACGGATAATCAGAGCAGCGATAAATGCGAACAAAATCGCATCTAACCATTCTCTGGCCCAGTGCTTTGCTTGTACGGTTTCTTTTTTACGGATTCGTGAGCTCAGACGCTGTTTCGCCTTTTCACGTAAATTGTTTTTTGATTCTTCAGCCAAGATATATCAATAATTACGTTAAAACGGATTTTCTATTTCTTCGTGACGAAAACGACCGTCAGAATATTCGACCAGATACCAAGTATTAGTGTCTATTTCAAAGAAATAATCTCTGAATTCCCCAAGGTCTTCTACAGCCATCAATTTACGGGATAATTCTCTTTTAATTTCAGGCATAATATCCACATAGGCACTTGAACCTCCATACACCAATCCCCGCTGGAATGGGCCATCCACATCCAAAATCATCAAAGGATATTGGTCATCTATAATGAACCAATATTCAAACTGAATGTACATAGCAGGACGAAAACCTGAGGTGCCCAATAAATTTTCCAAAACGATGGTTGGATCTCCAAAAGCAGCCTGTAAACGAGCACGAACTTCGCTTGTTGGGATTTGATCCATTACGGTATCGTCACGAAAACCGGCTCCTGTCCAATTCACATTGGCAAAACGGGCTTCAAATTCAGCACGCTCATCCAAAGATACTTTTTGAAATTCGGGAGCTCTGAAAGGCTCGTCGTTTTGAGCCTGAAGGTTACTGTTTATCCAAAACAGTAAAAAAATCAGAACTGATACCAGTCTCATAAAACTATTATTCGTTTTCCATTGAAAGTACAGCCAGAAATGCTTCTTGTGGAATTTCAACACTTCCTACCTGCTTCATTCGTTTTTTACCTTCTTTTTGTTTCTCAAGAAGTTTACGCTTTCGGGAAATATCACCACCGTAACATTTTGCGGTCACGTCTTTCCTCATTGCACGAACAGTGTCTCTGGCAATGATTTTCGAGCCAATAGCCGCCTGAATGGCAACTTCAAACATTTGCCTTGGAATCAACTCACGCAATTTCCCGCAGAGTTTTTTTCCCCATTCATAGGCTTTATCTCTGTGAACGATACATGATAGCGCATCCACCGGATCACCATTCAGAAGAATATCCAGTTTCACCATATCACCCTGGCGGTTGCCAATAAATTCGTAATCCAGGGAAGCATATCCACGAGTGTTGCTCTTAAGCTTGTCGTAAAAATCAAAAACAATTTCAGCAAGTGGTAATTCGTAACTGATATCTACCCTATTGCTGTCAAGATAAACCGTGTTCTTGAACACACCACGACGCTCCTGGCATAATTTCATAATCGGACCGATGTACTCTGCCGGACTGATGATTTGGGCTTTGATGTAGGGTTCTAAAATCTTGTCAATTTTACCACGTTCCGGCATTTCGCTGGGATTATCCACCGCTAATACATTGTCATCTGTAGTGTAGATTTCATATTCCACATTTGGTACGGTGGTAATGATATCCATATCAAATTCACGGTCGAGGCGCTCCTGGATAATTTCCATGTGGAGCATACCAAGAAATCCCGCACGAAATCCAAAACCCAAGGCCACGGAAGTTTCCGGCTCAAAACTGAGCGCTGCATCATTCAAGCGTAATTTTTCCAGTGCTGATCTCAGGCTTTCAAAATCTTCGGAATCTGTGGGAAAAATCCCGCTAAATACCATCGGTTTTACGTCTTTATAACCAGGAATAGGTTCAGGAGCCGGGTTCTTTTTAGAAGTTACGGTATCCCCAACGCGCGTATCGTCTAGAGTTTTAACGCTACCAATAATATAACCCACCTCGCCGGCAGAAAGCGTTTTGGATTTTTCCGGCTTTAAGCGCAGATAGCCAATTTCGTCTGCATCATATTCTTTATCGGTTGCCATAAATAAAATGCGGTCACCGGCATGTAAAGTGCCATCAAGTACCCGCACATACACAACAGAACCACGATAGGTATTGAAAACGGAATCAAAAATAAGCGCACGCAATGGCTTATCCGGATCGCCTTCCGGTGGTGGAATTTTTTGAACGATGCCTTCCAGCAAAATATCCACTCCAAGACCGGTTTTTCCTGATACTTCATAAATATCTTCGCGCTCACAGCCAATTAAATCGATAATCTGCTGAGCCATCCCCTCCACATTTGCACCCGGCAAATCAATTTTATTGAGAACCGGAATAATTTCGAGGTTTTGATCAATCGCCTGATATAAATTTGATATAGTCTGCGCTTCTACGCCCTGGGAGGCATCTACAATGAGCAGGGCACCTTCACAAGCCTTGAGCGCACGTGATACTTCGTAAGAAAAGTCAACGTGACCGGGAGTATCAATTAGGTTCAGGATGTAATTCTCGCCATCGAGACTCTTATAGTCCATTTTTATGGCGTGACTCTTGATGGTGATACCACGTTCACGTTCTAAATCCATATCGTCGAGCACTTGGGCTTGCATTTCACGCTCGGTGATTGCTCCTGTGCGTTCTAAGAGTCTGTCGGCAAGTGTTGATTTACCGTGGTCAATGTGTGCAATAATACAGAAATTGCGAATATTCTTCATTCGGAAGGGAAAATCTATCTAATATTTAAAAATACTATAACTGCATAAAGTACGAAAAACGATCCAGTAATACTTGTGGTATGGAGGGATGAACATAATTTATTTTTGTGATGATGCTGAAGGAAACATTGCATTATAATTGAAAAATGGATTATTAGTCGATGTGGGAAAATTGTGCTTATTCGTGGGCGATACGTTTTAGGGCTGATAGACTATTAGACATATTCCGTACCTGACGGCACTTTTATTTTGATAGGGCTCCTTATTTTCTACCGGTATTGCGTCCCGGACGGGACTGATTTGATTTTTGGCTCTCTGAAATAACAAAAAGTTACGCCGGGTTTTGCGTTACACAGGGTCCAGCAGTTCATTCAATTTTATGAAATATGCGAATTCCCGGGATTTTGCTTTTTGGAGCATTTGGTTGAATTCGGGATTATCGGGTAATTTGTCGGCTAAATCTGAGATTTTCTCCAAATCTGTTAACTCTATAGCTTCCACCAGCTCATTTTGGAGCTGATTTTCAAGGGCTTCAATGGCTTGTATAGTGAGTAAAAACTGAGATGGTGTTTTAGAATCGTTGGTTTTCTTCTGCTCTTGTAAAAATGTAATTCCGGTTACCGCTTCTATTTCCCTGCATAGCTCTTCTTCTCTGAATGGTTTGCGGATGTAGGCCTTGAATCCCTTACTTAGCAATTCTTCTTTTTTGCCTTTAAATCCACTTGCAGTCACAGCAAGGACAGGAATATCAGCCGTATCGGGATTATCCAGAATTTTTTGGGTTGCTTCAATTCCATCCATATTTGGCATTCGCAAATCCATAAGGATAAAATCAGGTCTGTTTTCCTTAATTTTCTCCAAGGCTATTCGCCCATCGGTCGCCATTTCGCACTGAATACCTAGCGGATCAAGCATACTTTCCAACAGACTCAAATTATACTCAATATCATCAACCAAAAGTGCTACAGGTTCTTTATGCCAGGAGATACCTGTAAAAAAGGCTGATTCAGATTCCTCAAAACGTGATGCTCTTTGAATAAAATCAACCGGAATCTCGAAGAAAAATACAGAACCCACACCCGGCTCACTCTTCACATCTATGGTTCCCCCCATCAGTTCCGTTAGGCGAGAGCAAATTGCTAAACCTAGCCCGCTGCCCTTAGAGTATGTTTCAGAATACTGCTGAAATGGATCAAAAATAGATTTTAAACGATTTTCGGGAATCCCCTCACCGGTATCCTCGATGCGGAATCGCAGCAAGCATTTTCCATCCTCTGATGCACTACTATCCAAATCAGATTCCACTATCAAACGAACGTGCCCATGATCTGTAAACTTAATCGCGTTTGAAATTAGATTAATCAGAATCTGCTTAATTTTTCCGGCATCGGCATACACATATCCCGGCCATTTCAAATCAGTAGGTATTTCCAGAGAAAGTTTTCGCTCTTCAGCTTGCAGACGGAACATCTCCTGCACATCTTTCAAAAGCATATTCAGGTCAAATTCCTCGGGAAGCACATTCATTCTACCTGCTTCAATCTTGGAAATATCCAGCACGTCATTAATCATGTTCAGCAAATGCTTACCGCTGTTGTACATGGTATCCACATAATGCTTTTCGCGCTTAGGTACATCTTTGCTACGTTTCAAAACTTGTGCAAATCCGAGAATTGCATTTAAGGGAGTCCTCAATTCGTGAGACATACCTGCCAGAAACGAAGATTTCGCCCGACTTGCGTCTTCAGCCTG
>SKIC01000203.1 GCA_007116685.1 Balneolales bacterium | reverse complement strand
TTTATTCCTGAATCGAATCGATTACAGAACAGTAGGTGACCAAACTACGAGCAACGGTTATTTCCATTTCAGAACTGTCTTATTCAGACAAAATACCGTGCGCCCGGAATTATTTACTCAGTTTCAATACAATCTTGATTTGGGACTGCAACGCCGTTTTCTTCAGGGATTAAATGCCAGGTTCACGCTTTTTGAATCGGATAATTTTTCGGGAGCAGTAAGTACCGGTTTGATGTATGAAAACGAATTATGGATAGAAGAGGACGATGATTCTACTATTCGGATTGAGCAAAATTACATAAAATCTACAACAAGCCTTAATTTTCAGGGAAAGCTACACGAGGATGTTAGTTTAGTGCTTTTTGGATATTATCAGGCCAAACCCGCCGATTTCTTAAATCCACGAATCACCGTAGATGCTCAGTTAACCTATTTGTTGCGTGAAAATCTTCGTCTTGGCTTTCATTTTGTTTCTACTTCTGATTTTGATCCCGTTTTTGATGCAGCCGAATTTGTATACTCATTTCATAACACTCTGATTATTTCATTCTAATGCTGGCCAAAAGTACAGCGATTGTTTTACGAATAGTTGATTTTAAGGAGAGCAGTAAAATTGTTACACTGCTTACCGAAGGCTATGGGAAAATTGCTGTAATGGCTAGGGGAGTAAATAAGCCAAAGAGTAAATTTGCAGGATTGATGCAGCCCGGAAACCTTCTGGATGTTATGTTTTACTACAAACAAACGCGTTCTGTTCAGAACTTATCTGAGGCTAATCTTGCAGACCAAACCTGGAAAATACGCTCTGACATCGAAAAAATGGCCATAGCGACGGCAACTCTTGAAATGCTGGAACAACTAACGCATGAGAATGAAGAAAATCAGGAATTTTTTGAGTTTGGGAAATCTCTTTTAGTTTGGCTTCATCAATCTAAATTATCCCCAAAATACCTGTTCCCGTACATACAGATGCGTTTGAGTGATTTGTTAGGGGTAGGATTACAAGCCATGGAATCTCCGGTGCAAAACGGGTACTTTTTGAATATTGACGAAGGTAGTGTTTCTGGAATGCAGGGGAGTGGGATGGCTTTTCGTTTATCTGAAACGCAAGCCTACTATATGGAATTGGTTTTTTCAGGTAAAAAAAGTCAGATACTAAAAAATGATTTTGCCTCTGTAGAAATAAAGAATTTAATTCATCATTTAGACGTTTACATAAAACATCACATACCTGAAATCAGAGACCGAAGATCCGACTACATCTTTCAACAATTATTACAATGACCTATGAGTTTTCAGCATAAAGCGCTAACATTTTTTCTTGTTTTTATGATTGGTTTATTAGCCGGAGCTTTCCTGATGCTGTTCTCTGGTCAAATATCAGTGACTGAAAATGTGGAAGTCCGAATTTCCGAGATTACAAGAAATACCGGACCTGCTATCCAAAACTCTTCTGATAATCTCACCAGTCGGGATTCATGGTTTACCTCTGTTTCAAGAGATGTAACTCAATCTGTAGTGTATATCGAGGCATTAGTACCCATAAGAAGTGCCGTTCCTAATGATGGGAATCACGATTTTGACGATAACTTCTGGAGAAGAATTCTTCCACGTCAGGATATGCAAACCGTTGGGAGTGGTGTAATTATAAGTAACGATGGGTATATAGTCACTAATAATCACGTAATTGGGCGAAGCGCCAGATCAGTACGTGTTGGCTTACACGATAAAAGATATTACGAAGCCAGAATTGTTGGGCGAGATCCTTCCACTGACCTTGCTGTTTTAAAAATTGAAGCCAACGACATCCAACCGATTGTAGTTGGTAACTCCGATTACCTTGAAATAGGAGACTGGGTGATGGCCGTTGGGAATCCATTCAGATTACGATCTACGGTTACGGCCGGAATTGTGAGCGCTTTAAATCGTGATGTTGATATCATTCGTGACCGAATGCGTATTGAGTCTTTTATCCAAACAGATGCCGCCATTAATAAAGGAAATAGCGGAGGCGCCTTGGTTAATCATGCCGGAGAATTAATTGGTATTAACACGGCTATTGCAACTGATAGCGGAGGTTATCAGGGTTATGGATTTGCCATTCCAATAAACATGGCTTTCAAAATTGCGATGGATTTAATTGAATTCGGCGAAGTCCGACGCCCATATCTTGGCGTGCAGATTGCATCTGTAGAGCAAGACCGCGCATCACAATTGGGCCTAAACAGAATTCAAGGTGTTGAAATTTTAGGTGTTGCTCGTGCCGGAAGTGCAGATAAAGCCGGCTTGCGACGTAATGATGTTATTTTGGCTGTTAATGGATTCCCGGTTAACGAAGCAAATATCTTGCAAGAGCGAATTGCTATGCTTCGCCCGCAAGACGAAGTTGATTTGCTCGTTTGGCGTAATGGTGAATCAATCGATAAAAAAGTGACCTTAATGAGTCTGAATGACGAGGAAATAAATCGCTGGGCATTCGGAGAAAATACTCCGGTACCGGATTTCTGGTCTGACGAAACAGTGAATGAGTTAACACTGAGACACTTTGATATTGGCTTCACTATCGCTGAAATTCCAAATCCTGAGGAAGGTGAACCTGTTGAACTTACCATAATGAATGTTGAGGATGGCTCAAGTGCTCAAAGTAATGGTTTGCAAAAAGATGATATAGTTAAAGCTATTAACGGTAGAGAGGTGGAAAGTCTCCAATCTTTCACTGATATTGCATCCGTATTATTGATTCAAAATACGAGAATGTATTTGACTGTAGAAAGGGAAGATGAGGAAAGACGTGTTTTGTTGGTATATCCTTAATAAATTAAAAAATGAAGATTATTAAGTGGAGCTTGATTATTGCGAGCTCAGTATTAATTACCAGTTGTGGAGCGCTACAACCTGCAGAAACAACTAGTTCAGCAACATCTCAAACTGAAGTTTCTGATAAGGAATTGCAAAAGCCTGATTGGATGAGTCTGCAACGCTATCACATTACAGACACGGAAATAGTAATTTTTGGACAATCGCTTTCAGCTGATTCCTCCAAAGCCGTACATCAGGCTAAACAAAATGCGATAGCATCCTTTTCAATTCTTCTTCGTGATTTAGAATACAATGAAGATTCTGACATTTTAAGCAAACTTACTGCTGCGCAACAGGCTGCAAGTGGTGATATACCCGGAGTGATAGAGGTTGATATATCTTCATATCGAGATTTTTATATTGTTTATGTAAAATCGCAGATTCTGCGTGATTAATCACTATTTATAATCAGTCTTAGGAATTTCTTTAGTAGATTTTGGTGTTAATCTTGAAATCCATTCACGAACAAATTCATATTATTATGAGCACAGACAAAAAATCATTCTCCAGAAGAGATTTTGTAAAAAGCCTATCCATTTTTGGTGTTGCCGGCTTAGGTGCAACCTCGGTTTTATCAGCTTGTGGCGGAGGCGACAACGGTGCAGCTGCTGACCCATGTGGCGACCTGTCTGGTCTGACCGACCAGGAAAAGCAAACCAGAGATTTGTTTCAGTATGTTGCTGAGACTCCAATCCCTGAGCAAAGATGTGATAACTGCGAGTTCTGGGTTGATGATGCATTCGACGCACCTTGCGGTGGTTGTACATTATTCAAAGGACCAGTTGCACCAGCAGGATGGTGTAATTCCTGGGTTGCTGAATCTTAGTCAACCATATTAAATTATTTAAAAGCCATTCTTCACAAGAATGGCTTTTTTTGTTTACGCTAGTTTTTACTTAAACGTACCTTGTCAAAAGTTCTACTTTTGAGTTCTTTTCCCTTAAGCGAGTTCTCCATTTAACACATATCGTAAGATTTCAGCCACTTCTTTTTCATTTCTGGCAACCGCGTTGGCTGCTGCGTCCACTTCTTTCAAAGCGTGGTCATAATCTTCTGGATGGATAATTATCAGAGGTTTCCCAAGAGCATGGGCATAACCAGCATCAAATGCGGCATTCCATTGACGGTATTTTTCGCCAAAACGCACCACCACTAAGTCTGATTTGGCAATAGCGTTCTTGGTTCTGATACCATTGATTCCAGCACCTTTTCTATCTTTCCAAAAGCTGGATTCTTCTTCACCCAATATATGTGTACCACAATCATCGCTATACGAATGATTAGTAACAGGGGAACTGAAATCTATATCCAAGCCAATTTCATCACACTTATTTTTAAGGTCTTTTCTCCACTCTGAATGAATTTCACCAGCCAAATATACTTTGTAACTCATAGTCTTATCGTTTAGTTAAGGTTCATTTATTAAAATAAAAAAATCGCTGCCTTGAGCGTTCCGAAATTTCATTTCATTGGGGAGCAATAAAATGCACAAAAAAGCATATTTAACATTGACTTTAGCCTCAGCAGCCGATAAATTCTCGCCCATGATACAACAATTAACCAATAACAAAATCTGGTGGTGGCACATCTGCTGAAGCGGATGAGCTTTACAATTGTTGTTATATAGATTGTAACTGAAAAGCCCGCTTCGTTAACCCGCGAATCGGGCTTTTTTTATAAAAATAACAGCACATGACTTTTGATCAATTTGAGACTTTGTCTCGAAAGTACACGGCGATTCCAGTCTTTCGCTATCTGATGGCAGATACAGTTACCCCTGTGTCTCTTTTTATGAATATCAGAATGGGAGGCCGAAATGCCTTTTTATTCGAATCGGTAGAAGGTGGCGAAAATGTGGCTCGCTATTCCTTCCTGGGACGAAATCCATATCAGAAATTAATCTACAAAGACAAAACGTTGTCACTCGAATTAGAAAATGGCATTTCTACTCCGGCGGGTTCTCTCTACGAAGTTTTAAAAACTCTTACCTCCCAATACGAAGAAGCGCCCATTCCTGAGTTGCCGAGATTGAAGGGAGGAGCTGTTGGTTTTTCATCTTATGATACCGTAAGACTCGCTGAGAACTTGCCTGACGTGCCGGAAGACGACTTAGGCTTACCTGACGCGATCTGGGCTTTCTACGACGAAATTTATGCTTTCGACCATGTGAAACATCGCATCATCCTAATGAAAACGGTTAGAATTGACGATCCGGAAATCTTTGATGCGCAGAAAGAATACGAACTGGCTCTGCTAGCACTAAATAAAATGGAAGCGGCAACTCAAACTATTGCCCCAACTTCCATGGATTTTTCAATCACCACCGACAGTCTTACAAGTAACACGAAAAAAGAAGATTTTTGTGCCAATGTTTTGAAAGCTAAAGAGTACATCAAAGAAGGCGACATTTTTCAGGTTGTTCTTTCTCAGCGTTTTCAAAGTAGTTTTGAGGGTGACCGGTTCATGCTCTACAGGGCACTCAGAATGGTTAATCCGTCGCCGTATTTGTTTTATCTGGACTTTGACAATTTCGCTCTCATTGGTTCTTCTCCAGAAGTTTTGGTTCGTGTGATCGATGGAACTGCGGGATTATTACCTATAGCCGGAACTAGAAAGCGAGGAGTAACCACTGAAGAAGACAAAGCGCTGGAAGAGGATTTAAAAAATGATCCAAAAGAAGTGGCCGAGCACATCATGCTTGTGGATTTAGGTCGTAATGATTTATCCCGAATTTGTGAATCAGGAACAGTAAAACTCACAAAGAATCAGGTCATTGAGCGCTATTCTCACGTGATGCATATCGTATCCGAAGTAGAAGGGAAGTTGAGCCGTCAGAACCATCCTGTAGATGCTTTAATCCATTGCTTTCCAGCAGGAACAGTTAGTGGTGCTCCAAAAGTTCGAGCAATGGAAATAATTGATGAATTCGAACCTACTAAGCGTGGTCCTTATGCCGGTGCCGTTGGGTATATCGACTTCTCAGGAAATCTCGATACCTGTATTGCCATCCGTACAATGATTGCTACCCACAACAATATTTACATACAGGCCGGAGCCGGAATTGTTGCGGATAGTGTGCCTGAAAAAGAATTTGAAGAAACTGAAAATAAAGCCAAAGCACTAATTTCCGCCTTGGATGTAGCTTTGGAATTAACCCCCGGAGATCGAAATTAATGAGCAAAAAAACCATCTTGTCAGGTATCCAACCATCCGGTAGATTACACATTGGTAATTACTTTGGAGCCATTCGGCAACATATTGCCATGCAGGAAGAGGGCGACTCCTTTTACTTTATAGCCAATTACCATTCTCTCACGTCTTTATCTGATGGTAAAAAACTGAAGCAGTTTACTTTGGATGTAACGCTGGATTATCTGGCACTGGGCATGGATCCGGATAAATGTACTTTTTTCGCACAGAGCGATGTGCCTCAGGTAACGGAGTTAGCCTGGATTTTAGGAACTTTGGCACCCGTATCTATGATGGAGAAAGGGGTATCTTACAAGGATAAAGTTGCTGCAGGCTTGTCGCCCAATATTGGTTTATTTACCTATCCAATTCTTCAGGCCGCTGATATTTTAATCTATTGTTCTCATTTGGTTCCGGTAGGTGCAGATCAAAAACAGAACATAGAATTTTCTCGTGATTTAGCGCAGAAGCTAAATAGAATTTATGGAGATGATCTGCTCATAGTCCCTGAGCCACATATTCTTGAATCTGTGGCAGTGGTGCCGGGTACTGATGGCAGAAAGATGAGTAAATCCTACGATAACTACATCGAAATCTTTGAAGAGGGCAAACCGCTAAAGAAAAAAGTGATGAGTATTCTTACAGATACCACTCCTTTAGAAGCCCCGAAAGACCCTGCCACTTGTAATGTTTTCAAACTGATTAGTCTCTTTGCCGACGAAAATTTAAAAGAAGAGATTTCTGATAAATACAAAGCAGGCGGTTATGGCTACGGGCATGCGAAAAAAGAACTCTTGGGTTTAATCAATGAAAGATTTGCTGAGGCTCGGGAAAAGAGAAAAGAATTAGAAAAAAACGAAGATTACGTCTGGGATGTTTTAAGACAGGGCGGACAAAAAGCCAGAGCAAGAGCCGAGGAAATTATGCAGCCAATCAGGGAAGCAACCGGAGTGTAAAATAATACTATAATTATGAACAAAGAAACACTTAAAGAACACTTGTCCGTAGAAACAACGGTAAGTAGAGAGTCTGAATACTTTGGGCCCCCATATAAATATTACAGTGACTGTAAAAGTAAGCTTCGACGAAGAAGAGCTCAGCGAATGCTCTGACTTTGTATCGATAGTCGAGGGCGCCGAATGAGTACAATAGTAAGTTATAAGCTCGCAAAGCTTTTAAAAGAAAAAAACTTCAAAGAGCTTTGTAACTCTGCTTATGTAAACTTAGAACCACTTGAAAAGTTTGACGGCAAAATAACAGAGTATTTATATGCTCAAAACCATAATGAGAAAAAACATAGATTTCAGCACCAACCATATTAGATACCATAATGTGGATATACAAAGAACACGGCATCTGGATAAGTGTCGCCCCAATTCCTTACTCTAAAAGCTTAACTCATTGGGGATGGAGCTATAAATCAACAGAATACGAAAGTAGGGCTCATTCATGGTCCGACAAAAACGATCATATGCTACCAACAAAAGCATATGAAGCAGCAATTAACTATACCCTAGAAAAATTAATATGACAGCAAAAGAATTTATAAAAGACAAAGGCTACAAAGGCATAGCAAATCACACCATAGTCCCTGATATAATGGCAGAGTTTGCTAAAAAAAAAAAAAAAAAAACT
>SKIC01000067.1 GCA_007116685.1 Balneolales bacterium | reverse complement strand
GAGGATTTTCAAGTTCCTCAATGGAAGGCATCCCCTGAATCAAATAATTCAGAAACAATAGACCCAAACCAATAAGCAAGATAACAATACCGGCGAAACCGCCGAGAATGGGTCCCCATCCTATGCGTTTTCTGCCATTGCTTGGAGTAGGAGGGGGCGGAGTGGAGGCTTTTTTATCGTCAGCAGAAGATGATTTTGCTTTTTCTTCCTTTACGGGTTTTTCGTAATTGGATGCCTTTTTCTTTTTTTCTCCTGATTCGCCATCAGATTTTTTCTTGAGATTAAAAGAGCTCTGATCTTTTTTCTCTTTCTTGGGGCCGCTCAAGTCAAAACGATTCTTTTTTCTCTCCTCGAGGATTTTTCTACGATACTCAGGATCGTTAAAGTAGCGATCCATGTCCGGCTGTTCATGATCTAATGGCTTGTCACTCATTAATATATCGTTATTCGGTTACCAGGAGATTTTCGGTTTCATGCCAAATTGCCGGGCTGAATTGCCCATCAACATATAAACCAACGTTTCTGTCGTTATAAAAATTACCCGTATTCATATATATACGGTTATTGATTGTCTGAAAAGTAGCCTTATGATGGTGTCCGCAAAGGATAGCATCGGCAATTTCTAGTTCCAGCAGTTCTTTCGCCTTGGAATCGATTAGCGTTCTTTTGAGTTTGTCATCATCAGAAGACAACATTCTGCTGCATTTTGAAAACAAACGCATGATTTCAACTGCTAATTTGCCAGGCAAAATACTTTTGTACAATACGGTAAAATACGGATTTCTGAGGAATCGATGAAAAGCAGGACGAACAAGATTCAAGTTCTCATCAGGCAGACCATCTCCGTGATATAGAAGGGCGTATCCATTTTGAAGAGGTAACTGAAAACTGTCATTTACGATACGAAAACCTATTTCATCAGATAAATATCCATACGTCCAATTATCATGATTACCTGTGATGAATAGAGTTTTTTTTCCGGTTTTTTCATGAAGCTCTTTAAATCTTTCGCATACACGACTGCCGACTTTTGGAATATAGGAGCCCACTTCCATCCAATAATCAAACAGATCACCGAGTATAATCATCTCCAAATGCTCTTTTTTGCAGAAGTCGATGAGTTTAAGAAAAGCATTTTCTAGTTCGAGATTTTTCGCATCAGAAAATCCACCCAAATGCGCATCCGATACAAACAGGTAGCGGTAATTTTTATGAGGTTTATGGACAGACTGATTATTCATCGGATTTCAATCTCAGGGCTAAATTCATCAAAGTGATTTCTGTTTCATCCGGTTCGTAATCAGGTTTGAGAACTGTTTCTGATGATCCCTTGCTGCCTTTTTTATTGCTTAAAACCGAGCCTACGCTTACAGAAGTAACTCCTAAGTTGCGGACCTTGCTCTTCAATTCCCTGTCGTTGCTCACAATTATCCACCTGGAAGCTGCACCTTTGGATTTAGACAAGGCATAAATAACATCATCAGCGGTTTTTTCTCCCGAAAATCGCCATTTGCAATATTCGGATTTTGCAGATAAAGCCAAATGATGACCATCAAAAATCAAGGTTGCTCGCTTGCCTCGCCTGCTACAGATTGAATCCATCAAAAGAATAAAAGACTCAAGCGCTTCTTTACGGTTGTGCTTGTATTTTTTCCATAAAGCAGGTTGTGTATGTAACACGTTATGAGCATCGACGAGCCAATTTTTGCTCATATCAGAACCTTATTTCTTTCTGGCAATAACAAACATGAGAAATTTATATAAATCGCTGCGTTCCTGATTATCAGGGAAACTATTCAGAATAGAAAACGCCTCATTAGCATAGTGTTCCATTTTTTGGCGAGCGTATGTAACACCTTTATGTGCTCTCACAAAATCCAGTAGATATTGTATCTCGTCTTTTGATTTGTTCTTCTTTTTGAGAGCTTTTTTGATTTTTGAGCGTTCAAAAAAGGACACTTGCTCAAGGGCATAAATCATAGGAAGTGTGATTTTACGTTCTTGGATATCATTGCCTTTTGGCTTTCCAGTATCATCATCTCCGTAATCAAAAAGGTCATCTCTGATTTGAAACGCCATTCCAATATTCTCACCAATTTCGCGCAATTTAGTGCGAGTTTCCAAATCTGCACCGGCTGCTATAGCGCCACATTCTGTACATGCAGCGATTAAACTGGCAGTTTTATCACCAATAATATTGTAGTACTTCTCTTCTGTGATATTCAGTAGTTTTGATGCCTTAAGTTGGCGTAATTCTCCTTCGCTCATTCGGCGAACGGCATGAGACAGCACTTTTAACAGTTCAAATTCGTCCCGGTCCAGAGCAACTAACAGGCCTTTGGAAAGTAAAAAGTCCCCTAAAAGCACACTTACTTTATTTTTCCAGACTCTGTTGATGCTGAGTAAACCTCTTCTTGTTTCGGCATCATCAACTACATCATCATGAACCAAAGTCGCAGTGTGTAGTAATTCAATCATTGTGGCAGCCGTATAGCTGCTTTCGTTAATTTGACCGCACAAACGCGCGCACAGAAAGACTAGGCTTGGCCTCATTTGCTTTCCTTTGGAAAGCATCATGTAATTAATAATCTGGTTTAGAAGAAAAGTATCAGTTTTTAATGCCTTACGAAAATAAGGCTGAAAAGCATTTAGTTCTTCCTTGACCGGAAATTGAACTTCTGGAAGCGTTTTCGGAACTTCGAAATTTGAAGAAAGTGTCAAAGTCTGTGTTTCAGACATGAATTTGTATTTATAAAAAGGTTATTGTATCTGAGTAATTAAAATAATTCAGCAGTTTTGAGACGAATTTGTGCCGAAAAAAGGATAAATTCACGTGGCTTACAACCTTTGTTAAAATCAAAGGCGGGTATGCGCTAAAGCAACCCTCGTAAGTTCTCGAATCTGAAAATAAAAACCCAACAGTATTAGACGTGAACACGATCAAAACAATTGGAGTCTTTACAAGTGGTGGTGACTCACCTGGTATGAACGCCGCAGTACGTGCTGTAGTTCGTTCTGCTTTACACTACGATTTAAAAGTATATGGCATCCGCCTTGGCTACCAAGGTATGATAAATGGTGATTTTGTAGAAATGGACGGTATCTCAGTTTCAAATATCGTTCAAAGAGGGGGAACAATTTTAAAATCTGCACGCTCTGCTGACTTTATGACGCCGGAAGGAAGAAAAAAAGCAGCCGAAAATATCAAGTCGCAAGGTATCGATGCTTTAGTTGGTATCGGTGGAGATGGTACATTTCAGGGTGCAACCAAATTTTATGAAGAGCAGGGAATACCCGTAATCGGTGTTCCCGGGACTATCGATAATGACTTATCCGGAACTGACGAAACCATCGGTTATGATACCGCAATGAATACGGCACTTGAAGCCATGGATAAAATCCGCGATACAGCAGATGCCCATGATCGTTTGTTTTTGGTGGAAGTAATGGGCCGTCATGCAGGCTTTATAGCCTTGGAAACTGGAATTGCTGGTGGTGCAGAATTAATCCTGCTTCCTGAAACCCTTACTCAAATTCAGGATGTGAAAGATTCACTTCGTGAAGTATTTCAGAATCAAAGAAGAAGTAGTTTGGTAGTAGTTGCAGAAGGTGATGAAACCGGAGGTGCAATGAAACTCGCCGACGACTTGAAAGACGAATTCGGTAAGTACGAAATGCGTGTATGTATTCTTGGCCATATCCAAAGAGGTGGCGCACCAACAGCGAGAGATCGGGTCTTGGCATCCAGATTAGGTGCTTCTGCTGTTCAAGCCCTGCTTGATGGACACGCTAGTGTGATGGTTGGTATCATTAACAATGAGATAAAAATTACCCCGATGCGTAATGTTTGGTCTAAGAAAAAGAGCATCAATTACGAATTACTCGAACTCGCAAAAATTTTAAGTTAAAACTGTGTAAGCGTATGATTAGATTTGATCTGGAACCGGCTCAAAAATATATTGATGATGCAGTAATGCAAGATGCCAGAGTCGCGGCTGCTGATGCTTTTTCTCAAATCCAGAAAAAAAACGGCAAAGGCGCTGAGTGGTTAGGATGGAGAGATTTAGTAGCTTCCCCTAACGATGCTTTAATTGAAGAAATCACTGAATTGTCTGCCGCTATCCGCTCTGATGCGGATGTTTTTATCGTTTGTGGAATTGGCGGCTCTTACTTAGGAGCTAAAGCTGCAATTGACGCTCTTAAAGAGCCTTTTTACAGCGACCGACCAAGAATTGTGTACGCTGGCCATCATATCGGAGGTTCCTATCTGGAGCACTTGATTAAATATATTGATAAGCCACGTTCCGATGGACAAAAAAAGAGTGTCTATATAAATGTGATTTCCAAATCCGGTACTACCATGGAAACTGCGTTGGCATTCAGAACTATTGCAAATTGGATGACAGAGGCTTACGGTCAAAAAGAAGCTGCTCGTCGTACCATTTGTACCACTAGTGCTGAGGGCGGGAAGTTAAATCAGTTAATCGATCAATATGGTTACAAGAAATTCATTATTCCTGATGATGTAGGTGGAAGATACTCCGTACTTACCCCGGTTGGATTGTTGCCCATTGCAGTAGCCGGTATTGATGTTCGTTCACTTTATTACGGTGCGGTTGATGCATACAAATTTTACGAGGAAAACACCGAAGATATCCTCGAATATGCTGCTACTCGCTATGCATTGTTTAAATCCGGTTATGCGGTTGATCTAATTGGCACATTTGAGCCAAACCTAAGTGCTGTTTGTGGATGGATGCAACAGCTTTTGGGTGAAAGTGAAGGAAAAAATGGAAAAGGTCTTTTCCCTTCAGTAGCAAATTACTCAACTGACCTCCACAGTATTGGGCAAATTGTTCAGGATGGTCAAAGAAACATCGCTGAGACCTTTGTAACCGTTAAGCAAGCCCAGTCTGATATCACAGTTGCTAACCAGGAAGGTGATGTTGACGGACTCAACTATTTAAGTGGGCAGAGTTTTCATCATGTGAATAGCAAAGCTTACGAAGGCACCAGACAAGCACACGACGAAGGTAAAGTCCCCACATTGGAGTTGGAGTTGAAAAATGTATCAGCAGAATCCATTGGATGGTTTTTCTATGCATTAGAACTTGCCTGCCCTGTAAACGTTTATTGCCTTGATGAAAATCCATTTGATCAGCCAGGAGTAGAGCAGTACAAGAAAAATATGTTCAGCTTACTTGGTAAACCGTCATAGCGCATGTCAAATTTACCTGAAAAACCATTTTATTTTGTAGCAGTTGCCGGCAATATTGGTGCCGGCAAATCTTCATTAACCGAAAGGATTGCCAAACATTTTGGTTGGAAAGCCTATTATGAATCGGTTGATGACAATCCGTATTTATCAGACTTTTATGATGATATGCGGCGATGGAGTTTTAATCTTCAGGTTTATTTTCTATCAAGCCGGTTTAGACATCAAAAGAAGTTGGCTAGCTTTGAAGAAAGTTGTATTCAGGACAGGACCATCTACGAGGACGTAGAAATATTTGCTAAAAACTTATATGACATGGGCTTAATGAGTAAGCGTGATTACGAAAATTACTCATCTTTATTCCATGAAATGACCTCATTTTTACGTCCGCCGGATTTATTGATTTATCTTAAAGCAAGCGTTCCAACTTTGGTGCATCAGATTCAGCAAAGAGGTAGAGATTACGAAAATACCATTCGTATCGACTATCTTGAGCGATTAAATGCTCTATACAATGATTGGATAGACAGATATCAATACGATAAGCTGGTTATTGAAACAGATGATTTGGATTTTGTGAACGACAAAGAAGACTTGGGTAAAGTGCTCAATATGGTTGAGCAGCGGTTGTTTGGTCTCTTTTCTTAGCGTTGTTTAAAAAGTTAATATTAGTTATCTTGATAGACTGTATTCATTAGCAGTTATGATCAGTTTCAAGTACAACGACATACCGGACGGGAAATCAAAACGCTCTATGCAAATAGAGTTGGATGAAATCGGTGTTTCTGATTTAGATGCTTCGGAAATAAATCTTGATTTGGAATTCAACAAATCAGACGTTTCTGTAACCATCTCATTTGAGGTTTCAACCGTTGCTCGTTTTACTTGTGATCGCTCTTTGGAATTATATGACCAGCCTCTCCACGGGCAGTATTCAGTGATTTTTGCTTCGAAAGCTGATCGAAATAGCGATCAGAACGAAGATAAATTTAAAGTCATCACTACCGAAGGAGAGCGTCTAGATATCACTAAGGAGGTAAGAGACACTTTGCTTCTTACTGTTCCTATAAAAAAATTGCATCCCCGATATTTAGACGATAATGGAGAGCCAACAGATTTTTCAGAATCATACTCTGATGGTTTCCAAACAGACCCGAGATGGGATGCTCTCAAAGAACTTAAAGACAAACAATAATTGAAATCGAACATTAATGGCACATCCTAAACGCAAAACCTCAAAAGCCAGACGCGATAAGCGCAGAACACATTTGAAGCTTGAAGCTAAGCCTCTTACAAAATGTACTAATTGTGGCGCTTACCATGTAATGCACCGTGCTTGTGGTGAGTGTGGTTATTATCGTGGCCGCCAGGTCATGGAAGTTGCAGACCAGATTTAATTGAATTATTAACATAATACAGCCCCATGATTGTAGCAGTTGACGCAGTTGGAGGTGACTTTTATCCACAGAATCCTGTAGCAGGAGCTCTAGAGGCACTAACTGAGCGCCCTGACCTTAAAATTTTGTTTGTGGGGCCTGAAGAGTTAATTCAAAAAGAACTTGATAAGCACGATTATCCTAAAGATAGAGTGCTTATTCAAAATGCTTCTCAGATTATTGGAATGGATGAATCTCCTGCTCATGCCGTGAAAACCAAAACGGACTCATCTATTGCTGTTGGTTTAGCTTTGCATGCTAAAAGCAAATGTCAGGCTTTCATCAGTGCCGGTAATACCGGTGCTCTGCTTGCGGCTTCTGCTTTTATCCTCGGTAGACTAGACGGCATCATGCGACCTACTATCTCAACTATTTATCCTACTGTTAAAGGTATTCGTCTATTGATTGACGCAGGGGCTAACCTTGAAGTCAAGCCGGAAATGCTTGTTCAATTTGCCAAGATGGGCACGATTTATTGTCGCGACGTTTTTGGCGTTGAAAACCCAAAAGTTGGCTTACTGAATGTTGGAGAAGAAGCCGAGAAGGGAACTGATATTCTCAAAAAAGCGAACAGTTTACTTCAAGAATTACCAAACTTTGTAGGCAATATTGAAGGTCGTGGTATTCTTCTGGGAGAAGCAGATGTGTATGTCTGCGATGGACTTGTTGGTAATATCCTTCTCAAATTTGGAGAATCACTACCCGAAGCAATCAAGTTATTAGTTGGCAAACAGGTCAAATCTGCCGGTTTATCAGAAGAGGAGACTCTGAAAATCTTTTCTATTTTAAAGAAAGCTTTTGCCCCATTTGAATACGAGCATGTTGGGGGAGTACCATTCTTAGGAGTTAACGGTATAAGTATGGTTGGCCATGGTGGCAGTCCCCCGGTTGCTATCAAGAATATGATTTTGAATGCAGTTAAGATGGCAGAGGCTAAAATCAATGATAAAATTGTAGCTTCAGTAATCAATTAAAAAATAATGGCTGAAAAAATTCTCGCAAAAATTACTGCAGTTGGTCGCTATCTGCCCGAAGAAAGGCTTACCAATGCAGATCTCGAAAAAATGGTGG
>SKIC01000023.1 GCA_007116685.1 Balneolales bacterium | reverse complement strand
GTATTCCAATTATAGTTTTCGGATGGAAAAAGGAGATGCGCTCATTATGGTATCTGATGGTTTGGTAGAAACCCGGGATAAAGATAATAATGTGAGAGAATTCGAAGACTTTGAGAGATTTGTAAATGAGGCGCTAGCGTCTGAATCCCAAACACCAAGACAAATTGCGGAAGCTTTGATTTCCAAAATCAAAAGTGTACATGAGGGAGATGTATTAGAAGACGATGCTTCGGTAATTGTGTTGCGCTATTAACGTTGGGTATTTAGGTGATGTGTATATACAGACTTAGAGATGCATAAGCGTTAGATGACTGCTCTTAGCAAAAAACAACCCTTTAAAATTTGAAGTCTGATGCACTTTTGAGATTCTCCTTAAACTGATTTTGAATCATATTTAAAGGAATTTTATGCGGGGTTACAACGATTGGGTGTCCCCTCAGAGATGGTTGTTTATCCTCTTATGCCACACAGCCCCACCGAGCCCAAACTTGCTGTGGATATTCCCCTGCAAATCATGAGGTGGTTTGAGGAACACCTTGAGAGGTAGTATGCTACCTAAGCTGAGTGCAGGAAATTAGATATTTCAAAAAAATATAATTGAGCACTTTCTTTGCGTTGTAAAACCTGCTATATTTGACGCTCTCTTAACGGAGGGACTGTAGCTCAGTTGGTAGAGCAACGGACTGAAAATCCGTGTGTCGGCGGTTCAAATCCGCCCGGTCCCACTCAACACAAAGCCTTGTACTATATGAAGATATGGTACAAGGCTTTTGTTTTTTTGGTGAGTGTTTTTAATTACTCCTTATCTAATCTTCATACCCCCAAGGTGCCGGAGGCGTTTCAATTGGATTTGCGATATCAAATTCCAGACGAATGGAATGCCCTTCTTTGGGCCAGTGAACACCGTAGGCAAAGGTGGTTTCGTTCATCATATCTAAAAACCAGAAATTATCATAGCGCTGTGGTAGGATACGAGCTGTGAAACCATCGGCCCAGAAAATTTGCCGGTGGCTTAGGCCGGTTCCGGGTGCTTCGCCGCCATATTGTGAGATTTCTTCCTCGCTGCCGTTCTCGTATCGGTGGTCATGCTTCAAACGCAAGGTATGCCCCGTTTTGGTTAGCATCAGATTTCGTGAGCGGTTGTCATCTACGTGAAGCGCAATATGGGTAAGGTTTTCTGTGCAATTAAAGAAATGTAGGGTAAATGTTTCGGCATTAGCTACAGCGCTGTAATGGGGTGTTGCATCTCCCAATGTGCCCGAATAGGCATTTCCGCAGTGTTGCTGAATATTTTCCCAAAAAGCATTCTGGGTTTCAGTAATTCCGGATTGTTCTTCAGAGCAAGCAGTTACAATTAGTAGTGTGGCGATTAAGACAAGAAAAGAAAAGCGCATAAAGTAGTGTTGATTACATTCGGTTAGGGTAAAAACATATCACGTTCTTCGTTGGTTGGCAAACGGCAGGTTTCTCGTTTTCCGAACCATCGGTATCGGTTTCTGGCAATGAAATCATAGACGATGTTCCGAATAAATGGAGGTACCACAATAAAAACATAGAGCAATTTTACCGGACTTTTAAGTTTTCGGGCGATTCGTAAAGCAGCCGTAGATTTTTGATAGATTTTATCATTTTTAACGAGCAGGACCGAATCCACTTTGCGGGTGTCAATTTTGAATTTATGCACATAATAGGCACCGGATTCAGATTGCAAAGATGCATATCTGAAATACCTCTCAGGGTCCCGACTGATTACAAAATCCACGCTATTATTACACAGATTGCAAACCCCATCAAATAAAATGATGCCGTTGTTTTCTAAGCCCATTAATTCATGAAAAGATGCATTCATAAGTCCGGGTTTATATACGAAATGTCTTCGATTACAAACTGCCAATTTCCTCGAAAAGTGCCGAGGCGACCTAAAAAAATGAAGGGTTCATCTGAACCGGCAATTGAACTCAATTCCCTTCGCACATTAAAGGTAGGAGAGTATAATGAGTACGTCTCGTCATTCACTGTAACGGTAAAATCATCATTCAAAGTAGTTTTAACATATAAAATCTGATTAAAAAAATCTGTCTGCCTAATAGATTCATTTCCGTAATCCTCAGGAAAAAAAACGTATTCAGAATCTGGTATAGAGTAATCAATGGAAATTACTTCCCATTCTTCATCATCGTTACTTCCTGGATTAACCAGATCAATAATTTTGTCTGGATTATCATAACTAACCACATCAAATTTCATACTTATTGGTAAGTGGTCAGAATATCCTCCCCCAGTACCAAAATCAAACCAACGATTTGGGGCGCCACTATTAGCGTAGACATTTTTACCCGGTATCCGAAGTACATCAAAAGAATTGTCAACATATTGTACTCCATAGTAGTCATACATTCCGGAACTAATCATAAGCTGCATCAATGTGCCCCAGTTCCCACGAAATACATCAGAACCTCGCTGATCAATAGGGTGTTCATACCATAAATTATAAACAGCATCGGCATTCCCTTGTGCAACTTTCTTTTCGTCCCCAACTGAGCGTAGAATATCATTTACAGCAGTTACTTCCATATAAGGATAGCGGTGAGATTGATGATAATCACTGTTGAAATCGCCACCCAAAACAAAATCCACATGCGGTTTTTCAGATCTCAATTCATCGAGACGGGCTTTTAAAACTTTGGCATTATCTACACGAACTTTCTCCATTTCAGCATCTGAAGCACGAGATTTCCAATGATTATTAAAGAGAATTAAATTATAGCCATGTACATCAATCCAAGTCTCTAATATTGGACGAGCGTCGTTTATCGGGTGTATTCGAGTTTTCTCGTGCTGGATTGGCAAGCGTGAATAAGTCACATTTTTTTGGACATGGCGTGGTCTAAGATTTCGATCTCGATCGTAAGCAACAGCCAAATCATATCCAGTCAATCCATAATCCTCAAAACCTTTCAATAGCAGTAATTCGGAAGGCATATCCTTGATTCGTTCATCAAATCCATCACCAAGCATATATTCAATGCTGACATCAGCATATTCTTCAAGTATAGCATGATAATCCCAGATTTCACCATCCGGGAGAGGTGTAAAATCACTTTCCATCTCCACCATCATTATTATATCAGGGCCCATGCCGTTATTGTAGTGAGCCAATAGGCGGGTCGTGTTTTGTATTTTAGTAAGTACATGCGCAGGGGTGTATTGAGGATTTCCCTTGTCGTCGAAAGGCTGGTATGAATCGAATACAGCTACACCGTCGGCATCAAAAAGGTTTTCTATGTTGTGGACAACCAGTTTGTATGGCTGGGCAAATACCGAGGTGAATAATAGACAATTGAGGAAAAAACTAGATAGGAACTTCATAATACAAAAAATAGAGTTGCTTAGATTAATTTACGCATGGCCATAATAGTGCCCATGTGCAGACCTTCATGAAAGTTATTGAAAATGATAGCATCTTCAATAGTTTTTAGAGTAATACCTGCAGAAGTTGGGTATTCCGTGAAGGTGGAGAAAAGTCCGTTTTGATAATCTTTTTCCAATTCTTTAGGAAGCGATACTAATTGAGTTTTTATTTCTTCCACATCAGGAGTTTCCACCCAATCAGATGGAGAACTTCCCTTTCTGTTCCCGGAAACTAAATCATCAGATACCAACATAGGTTGATTCGAAAGTCCATAATGTAGTAATTGCTGCGTAACTACAAGGTGAGCCATATTCCAAAGGATATTATTTTTAAATCCAGTGGGGATGTAGAGTAATTGCTCAGGAGTGAGATCAGAGGTTAACTTTACAATTACTTTGCGGATAGTTTGTAGCTGGTGGATAGCGGTCATTATGGCTTTAATTAAGTGAATCGGGTGGTGATAAAAAACGGTAAAGTCTTGGCAAAATAGGAGTTGTTACAATCATTAACATCATTCAGGAATGATTTTATGTACTATCTGGTATCTAATTGCATGATGATACGTCACTTAACAAACAAATATTGATTATGAAACAGTTCAGAAATCTCTCTATTGCTTCTGTGCTTTTGGGATTTGCTATATCAGCATGTACTCCTGAAGTCAACGCAGATTATAATAATGATAATTCAAGTTCTGATTGGGATAGCAAGGATATGCGCACAGAATATCAGCGCATTACGGTTGAAAAAGTTGCCGGCCCATTTGAAATCCCCTGGGCTGTAGCTTTTTTACCCGACGGCTCTTATTTAGTTACCGAGCGTCCCGGTAGACTGCAACATGTACGATATGGAGAAATGACAGAAATAGGTGGTTTACCGGAAATCAAGTCGAGAGGTCAAGGTGGCTTGATGGAAGTCTTACCTCATTACGATTACGAAAATACAGGCTGGATTTATCTGGCCTACTCCAAACCAAATGGTAATGACGAAACGGCAACGGCTTTAATTCGTGGAAAATTGGATGGAGATCAGCTTGTGGAAGTGGAAGAATTATTTGTTCAGGATAGATATTCTCAGCCGGGCCGCCATTATGGTTCAAAACTCGCCTGGACAAACGATGGTAAGCTATTAATGAGCATTGGTGACCGCGGTGCTAATCCTCCAAGGGCACAGGATTTGATGGATCATGCAGGAACTTTATTGCGTTTAAATGCAGATGGAAGCGTACCATCAGATAACCCTTTTGTAGATCGCGAAGATGCTCTTCCTGAAATTTTTAGCTACGGACACCGAAACATTCAGGGATTGGTTGTTTGTCCCGAAACGAATACAATTTGGGTAACTGAGCATGGTCCTAGAGGTGGTGATGAGCTGAACAGAGTTGAAGCCGGTCTGAATTACGGCTGGCCTACTGTTACCTTAGGTTGGGATTACCGTACTCAGGGCGTTTATCCTTCCTCTGAAGCAAGACAGCGCGAAGGTATGATTGACCCAATTCACGAATTTTTACCAACCTTAGCTCCATCTGGTTTGACGATGGTTACCACAGATCGTTTTCCAAATTGGTCAGGTGATTTATTAGCCGGCGGATTACGAGCTGAGCGAGTTTTACGAATGGTTATGGGAACTGATGAAGTATATCACGTTGAAGAATTATTACTTCAGGAAATTGGCAGAATTCGTGACGTGCGTGAGGCTCCATCCGGAGATATTTATGTATTGAATAACAGAAGCGAAAGCTTTTTGTATCGCGTTAGCCCGGGAAATTAAGTATATCAGGCCTTCAGGGTTATTAAACCTTGAGGGTCTTTATTTTTCCATCAAGAGACAGGGCAATGGCTGGTGCTTAGTCATCCAAGAAAATGAATGTTCTGGATGCAAAATTGTGCCCCATTGGAGTCCCCATGCTTTTGTCAAAGCATTTAATGAGTGTAGTTTGAAATTTGAAAAATCGGTATGATTTCATCTTTTCTTTACTTTTTACTATCAATAGTCAAAAGTAAAAAACATGTCTGTTTAAGATACCATTATTGGTTTACTTGAAACTCAAATTGACATAGCAAAAATCAAAAAAAGTGTACTTGATTTAGATTCATTCATTTAGAGGCTATTTTTTTCATTTTGCACTTCTAAAAAATCCTCCTATTATTCCACTCAAACAATTACGTGTTTGGGTTCATCTGAGAAGATGATGAAAAGGGAATCCCGTGGAAATCGGGAGCTGTACCCGCAACTGTAATTCCGGATTGGTATCAATCTTTGTTTTGATTCATAAATGCCACTGTTCTGAGCACAAAAGGAATGGGAAGGCGAATCAAAAACGGAAAAGCCAGGAGACCTGCCTGAACGTAACATGCGTAAACCTTCGGGAATTGAGGTTGCAGTAGCATAAGTCATGTATTTACTGATTTTTTTTACGTTGCTCGGTGTGAGTGGAACCCCGGGTACAACTTTCTCTGACGATATCGTGCGGCAGGATACCGTTTTTCTGGACGAAATTATGGTTCGGGCACCCGGTTTGGAAGTTGTGCAGCAGTTTCAGCCTGTAATGATGACTCGCATCGATTCTGTTTCCTTATCTGCTGTAAGCGGTGGAAATATTGCTGACTTATTACGATTTCACAGTCCGGTATTTGTCAGAAGTTATGGTACGGGTTCGCATACGGTTTCATCCAGGGGATTTGGAGGCCGCCAAACACAGCTTGTGCTAAATGGTTTTCAGGTGAATCACGCCATGCTTGGTCAGGCTGATTTAAGCCTGTTTCCGGTATCTCAGTTCTCTTCTGTAACGATGACTTCAGGTGCCGGAAGTTCTGCTTATGGTACCGGTGGCGTTGGCGGGCAAATTCAGATGGAATTACACACAGCCAGAAATTTCGTTGAATTTTCACATCGGCAGGGAAATTGGGGTTTGAGAGGTTATGAAGCAAGAGCGGGATATGCTACCGAAAACTGGTGGCTCGTAATTGGTGGTTTACAACAGGAAGCAGAAAACAATTTTCCATATTTCAATATGCTTCGTCAAAGAGATGAAGAACGGCAAAATAACGCCTATCAGCAACAATATGGATTGATAGGCGCCGGTTGGCATGAGGGGAGATGGCGTATAAATTCCATGTTTTGGGCCGGCGAAAAATTTAGTGAAGTAGCCGGAGCTGCTACCGGCATGGTTTCTCAAGCAGAGCAGGATGATATCTTCTGGTACAATATTTCATCCGTAAACTATGCCACAGACAAAGGAAGTTGGCAACTCAATCATTTTTCCAGCAGAGTTCAATTAGATTATCGTGACCCAAGGAGTAACATTAACAGCGAGAGTATTAGTAGGCAATCGAAGTGGCGTCTGATTAATCAATATGCCTGGGATGAATTCGCATTTTTCTCCACAGGAATCGAATGGAGCAGGACCAAAGTTGAGACCAATAATTATCATGGAGAACCTTTCCAAACTGTTTTTTCCGTTTTCCATCATTCCGAAATAAAGGCGTTTCCAGAAGTGCGATTTTTCCCTTCCCTACGATGGGATGCTCATTCTGAAACAGATAATTATCTAACTGGTGCAATGGGCATAAATTACGAAACGCCTATAAATGGGCTATTCTTGAGAGGGCAGGGAGCAAGAAACGTTACCGTACCTTCAATGAATGATTTGTATTGGACGCCGGGCGGAAATCCTGATTTAAAAACAGAAAAATCCTGGTCGTTGGAAAGCGGTCTGCATTATTTACAAAGAGTTGAGAGTTTGTCGCTATCTGCTTCAGGTACTTTGTATAGAATTTGGTTTGAGGATGGAATTCGATGGCAGCCCGGTTCATCCGGAATTTGGTCGCCGGTAAATATTGAAGAAATTAATAGCCGGGGAGCTGAGATTCTGCTCAGAACAGCGTGGCAATTCAGGAAGTTTGAAACCTCATTGTCATATACCTTTGCCTATACCGAAACCACGAGCCCGCGATTGGTGAATGGCGAACTGAAAGAACTTCAATTGCCCTATGTGCCGCTGACCAATCACAAGGTTTTTGCTCATGCGCAATGGTCGTTTTTATTTGCCGGCTTTGGTTGGGAGCAACCCGATGTGCGATTTACCACCGCAGACCATTCCAGTCCATTTGAGCCATTGTCTTCCTACAATCTGATAATGGCACAAGCCGGATTCAGTTATTCTTATCAAAGCCTACAATTGTCCGGACGATGGACAGTGCTGAATGTCGGAGACGCCGAATATCAAATTATTTCCGGTTATCCCATGCCTCCCCGAAACCATGAATTTTCTCTAACCCTAACGTATAACTACTAATTTATGAAACACTTGAAACAAACTTTTTTTCTAGTCTTACT